>JBLHNZ010000001.1:0-31194 GCA_047623245.1 Oceanicoccus sp.
GGATGGTTTTTGGACCGCGGCCGAGTGTTAGAAGACGGCGACCTACTATTGTGTGAGGACGACAGCTCGGTTTTAGTCATTGCTGCCGATGAAACGGTGTCGGAAGTTCACAGTGATAATCCGCATCTACTTATGCGTGCGTCATACCATCTAGGTAATCGCCATGTGCCGCTGCAAATAGGAGAATCAACCTTACGTTACCAGCACGATCACGTACTTGACGAAATGCTAATTGGTTTGGGCTTAACTGTTGCCTGCTGTCAACGGCCTTTTCATCCGGAAAATGGGGCATACCATAGCAAAGAGGGTCTGGGTACAAACAACGCTGGTCACGACCATTCCCATAGTACTCATTTCCATCATGATCACGCCGAACCCACGATAGAGTCATGAATAGCGCCGCGTTGTTACACCTCTTGCATCTAACGAGTCCCGCTTTACCGGTTGGGGCCTATGCCTATTCTCAAGGTCAAGAATATGCCGTCGAACTCGGACATCTGGGCGGAATAGCTGATGCCAGAAATTGGATTGAGGGTGTGATGCGTCACAGTGTCGCGGGTCTCGATCTTCCCGTGCTGAGCCGCGTTTACGACGCGTGGCAAACAAACGATGTTGAACAGGTGAATGACTGGAATCAATTCTTACAAGCTTGCCGTGAATCAGCGGAGTTTGAGCTTGAAGATATACAGATGGGGCGAGCACTTATGCGCCTTTTAGCCTCGCTTGAAATACCGGAAGCACTCGCTTGGCCCCGCCAAAAACCAGTGTGCTTTGTTACCGCTTTTGCTCTTGCTGGAGTGTACTGGAAAGTAAACCTTCCAGCGCTCAGGCAGGGTTATTGCTGGAGCTGGTTAGAAAATCAGGTTGCCGCCGCAACCAAACTGATACCGCTCGGGCAAACAGATGCGCAAAAACTCCTTTTGTCTTTGATGGCGAGTGTCGAACAATGCTGTATAGCATCCGAGCACATAGAAGATGACGATATAGGTGCGGGGCTGCCTGGGCTGGCGCTCATTTCTGCACAACATGAAACACAATATTCTAGGCTCTTCAGGTCATGAAGTACGGTATCGATTATCGCGCTTTGTCTTTTGCAAAAACGTCTTCACCCAGAAAATCGGGGAGATGGGTACTAAACACCTTCGAGAACAACTGTTAGGAATTTATAATGAATCAAAAAAAACCCCTTTTACGTTTAGGCATTGGCGGCCCTGTTGGCTCCGGTAAAACAGCACTAGTTAAAGAGCTTTGTGTGAAATTGAAAGACCGTCTGAATATTGCCGTTATTACCAATGATATCTACACACGTGAAGATGCAGAATTTCTTTTAAGGCACAATGTTCTGGACAGTGATCGTATCATTGGTGTCGAAACCGGCGGATGTCCGCACACCGCTATTAGAGAAGACGCGTCGATGAATCTATCGGCCGTCGAGGAACTGAGCGACAGGTTTCCCGACCTTGATTTGGTTATGATCGAAAGTGGTGGCGATAATCTTGCTGCTACCTTTAGTCCTGAGCTTTCAGACCTGACAATTTATGTTATCGACGTGTCCGCTGGAGACAAAATTCCGCGGAAAGGTGGTCCGGGTATAACGAAGTCCGATTTGTTGGTGATTAACAAAATAGATCTGGCGCCTTATGTCGGCGCAGACTTGAACGTGATGGAGCGCGACGCAAAAAAAATGCGAGGTGATAGCCCGTTTGTATTTTCCAACTTAAAAAAAGAGTTAGGGCTAAATGACATATGCAGTTTCATTATCGAGCAAGGTATGCTGACGCCTCGGGATACATGATGAAAGGTAGAATTTATGGATAACAGCGCGTGGACTATATTGCAGATGGGTCTAGGCTTAGGATTTTTGCACAGTCTAGACGCAGATCATATTGCCGCTGTCACCGGAATGTCGGGACCACAAGCCGAACGCAAAAGCGCGATGGTATTTCCATTGTATTGGGCCGCGGGACACAGTGGTGCGATTGTTGTTGTTGCTATCGGAGTTTTACTGCTGGGATTAGCCGTACCCTATAGAATCAGTGAGCTTGCTGAATCTGCGGTTGCTTACATGCTTATCGCCATTGGAGTCGCTGCGTGGTTTCAATTGGCTTGTGAACAATCAAAATCTAGCCGTAAGGCAGCGGCCCATATGGGGGCAAATAAGGCCACAGCGGTTGGCCTTCTACACGGCTGCGCTGGCTCGGCACCTGTGTTAGCACTGATACCTATAGCTACGCTGCAGTCGCCAATGATGGGTGTTGCGTATATATTGCTCTTTTGTGTTGGAGTTTCTTTCTCGATGTTAATACTTGGTAGGCTTTTAGCTTTGACAGCAACAAAATCAAACAATCGATTAGAGGCGTTCAAACATTGGCTCCGCCCGACATTCGCTACCTTTCCCATTGCTCTAGGCATTTATCTCATTGCCTTTGCCTAACGAATTTTCTCTGCCAAAAAGTAAAGTTATCAAAATGTCTCTCGCGGTAAATTAGCCTCTTAGTCAACGACCGGGCTAGTTTTATCGCCCTGTTTTTACCCTACAACCAGAGTCCCCTTTCGGTGCGTTATCTTTTCCTTGCACTGTTTTATGTCATAGCAATTGCTGGAACGCCCCAAAAAAATGCCGAAATATTTTAACAGCTACGATATCAATTAGATTTAACGAGGGTTTCCATTATTTTGTAGCAGAAAATTAATCTTGGCACTATATCTGCTAACACACCCTCGAAGACAAATTCTATTATTCCCTCGGAGATAACATGAAAAAAAGCAATTGGAAAACGACAAGCGCCAAAGTCCTGAGTGTTGCAGCACTGGCCTTGAGTGCTGCGATAGCACAAGCGGCAGATACGATTAAAGTCGGAGTTTTACATTCCTTATCGGGAACTATGGCGATCAGCGAAACGACGCTTAAAGATACCGTGTTAATGATGATCGAAGAACAGAACAAAAAGGGTGGTTTACTAGGAAAAAAACTGGAGGCTGTTGTTGTTGATCCTGCGTCCAATTGGCCTCTATTTGCCGAAAAAACAAAAGAGTTGTTAGGAAAAGAAAAAGTTGATGTGATTTTTGGTTGCTGGACCTCTGTTTCAAGAAAATCGGTACTACCCGTAATTGAAGAAATGAATGGCCTCTTATTCTATCCCGTTCAGTACGAAGGAGAAGAGAGTTCTAAGAACGTGTTTTACACCGGAGCCGCTCCAAATCAGCAAGCGATACCCGCAGTAGACTATTTGATGAGTGAAGATGGCGGCAGCGTTAAACGTTGGGTACTGGCAGGAACCGACTACGTTTATCCTCGTACTACCAATAAAATTCTCGAGGCGTATCTTAAAAGCAAAGGTGTTAAAGACAGTGACATAATGATTAATTACACACCATTTGGTCACTCCGACTGGCAAACAATTGTTTCGGACGTGAGAAAATTTGGCTCCGCTGGAAAGAAAACAGCTGTTGTATCTACTATCAATGGCGACGCAAACGTGCCGTTCTATAAGGAACTAGCGAACCAAGGACTATCGGCGGAAGACATACCTGTTGTCGCCTTTTCGGTTGGCGAAGAAGAATTATCAGGCTTTGATACCAAACCCTTGGTCGGTCATTTGGCTGCATGGAATTATTTCATGAGTGCAGATGCTCCAGCGAATGATAAATTCATTGCACAATGGAAAAAGTTTGTTGGAGATGACAAACGGGTATCTAACGATCCTATGGAAGCGACCTATATCGGATTCAACATGTGGGTTAATGCTGTATCTAAAGCTAAAACAACAGATGTTGATGCGGTAGCTAAAGCTATGATTGGTATTACCGTGCCAAACCTTACCGGTGGAATGGCGACGATGTTACCGAACCATCATTTAACCAAGCCTGTACTTATTGGTGAGATTCAAGAAGATGGACAGTTTGATATTGTTTGGCAAACCGATGGAACTGTTGCCGGTGACGCGTGGACTGACTTTTTACCAGAGAGCGCAAAACTTGTTGCCGACTGGCAGGATCCGTCAATTAACTGCGGAAACTACAACACCGAAACCAAAAAATGTTCGGGTCAGAATTTCTGATCTGAGTATAGTTTGAGGACGTGAACGTAGCGACACAATTGTTAAGTTAAGGAATAAAAAGGCAAATTACCCAAAGTAGTCTAGAGGGTTTTTGCCTTTTAAAAATGACGCACTGTAGCGTATGTTCGCATGCGTTACATTTTCTGTATTAAGGATCCCGATGAAAGACTTTCTTAGAGTATTAGCTTCTTTAAGCCTAATACTAGCGAGCTTGTATGCGCCTTCAGTACATGCGAAAGAAATTGGTTTTGATGAAGCAGTAAATCTCCTTTCCAGCGCAAAAAAAATGAAAGAGAAAGAGACTATTATTTTCGAAATCGCCAAGACAAGCGATGAACGAAAAACGAACATTTTAAAATCGCTTCAAGACGGTAGCCTCTATTATCAAAAGTCAAACAAGAAAGTTGTTTTAGTACAAAAGAAAGAGTCGGGATATTTGATAAGTGACGCTTTAACTCGTGTGGACTACGGGATTGTCGAGAAAAGGAAAATTCGAAAGATAAATATAAGTAACAAATTGCGAAATCAGCTAAAGGTGATTATGGCGAAAATTCGCCTCACCGATGAACGCCCCGCATTGCGGTTGCTGGCGGTTAAAGATTTAATAAATAATCTTGAAACTAAAAACCTTCAAATTATTGACGAAGCGTTGAGCACAGAAAAAAATTATGAGATCAAGGAAAATCTGCAGTTGGCATCTGCGCTGATTCGTCTTAGCAGTGAAAATGAGGCAGACCGTCTGCTGGCGATTTATGATCTAAAAGACACTTTACACAAAAAGGTTATTGCCTCGTTACTAGCTCTGCAAGAAAAAGATAGCGAGGGTTCGTATCTCGAACCCAGTGATAAAGTTAGGGAGGCCGCTCGCAATGTAGTCGCTTCTATGCAGGGATCGGAACAGTTCTACAAGTTTCTGGAGAACTTGTTTTTTGGCGTAAGTTTAGGGTCAGTTTTACTTCTAGCTGCAGTTGGCTTGGCGATAACGTTCGGCGTTATGGGTGTAATAAATATGGCGCATGGTGAAATGATCATGCTGGGAGCTTATACCACTTATGTCATCCAGCAAATTATGCCTAACTATATTGAAGTATCGCTGCTAGTGGCGATACCTGCTGCCTTTATGGTTTCCGGTCTGATGGGGGTGCTGATAGAACGAACAGTGATAAGGCACTTATACGGGAGGCCACTTGAAACCTTGCTCGCTACATTTGGTATTAGTTTGGTACTGCAGCAGCTTGTTCGAACCATTTTTTCTCCGCTAAATAAAAGTGTCATAAGTCCGGAATGGCTAAGTGGATCCATGGAGATAAACGGTCTTCTTTCGTTAACCAATAACCGTGTCTATATCATTATTTTTAGTTTCATAGTTTTACTGGGTTTGCTTTTCCTCTTAAAGAAAACATTTATTGGTCTTCAGATGAGAGCGGTGACCCAGAACCGAGCAATGGCCAATTCAATGGGGATTCGCGCCGGTTGGGTTGACGCCCTTACCTTTGGGCTTGGTTCGGGTATCGCGGGGATAGCTGGAGTTGCATTGAGTCAGTTGACTAATGTCGGTCCGAATCTTGGCCAAGCGTATATTATCGACTCATTTATGGTTGTCGTTTTTGGCGGCGTAGGCAATCTATTCGGTACCTTCTTCGCTGCGATGAGTCTTGGCATTGCCAACAAGTTTATTGAACCTGTAGCGGGTGCAGTTTTGGGAAAAATCATAGTTCTGGTTTTTATCGTTTTATTTATACAGTGGCGCCCTCGCGGATTATTCGCGATCAAAGGCCGGTTTGTCGAGGATTAAATAGTGACGACTAGTACAATTTCGAATAGATCCTTACTTTCAGGCGACAAGGGTGGAAAACGTTTATTGCTCTTGATATTAACGATTGCAGTTGTTTTCCCCGCGTCGAATTTAATGTTGCCAGAGTCATCCTTTTTCTATGTTTCTGACTATACGTTGACGTTAGTGGGGAAATATTTGTGTCTGGCTTTACTGGCATTGTCGGTAGATTTAATTTGGGGTTACTGCGGCATACTAAGCCTTGGGCATGGCGCCTTTTTTGGTTTGGGCGGATATGCCATGGGAATGTATCTTATGCGTCAAATTGGTGACCGCGGCGTATACGGTAATCCTGAACTTCCGGATTTTATGGTTTTTCTGGATTGGCACGAATTGCCGTGGTTTTGGTTGGGGTTCGACAATTTCGGTTTTGCCATGTTGATGGTCGTACTCGTTCCCGGAATATTGGCGTTTGTATTTGGGTGGTTGGCTTTTCGGTCGCGGGTGACTGGCGTCTACTTCTCGATAATTACTCAAGCACTGACCTATGCTTTGTTATTAGCGTTTTTCCGCAATGATATGGGTTTTGGCGGCAATAATGGGTTGACGGACTTTAAAGAAATTTTGGGTTTTAGTTTGCAATCAGATACCACGCGCAGCGTATTGTTTGGCCTGTCTGCAGTAGCCTTGATTCTGTTCTACTTACTTTGTCGATGGATCGTCGACTCGAAATTTGGGCGTGTGCTGATAGGTATAAGAGACGCGGAAAGTCGAACGCGGTTTACTGGTTATAAAGTCGAGTATTTCAAATTATTTGTTTTCGTTTTGTCGGCGATCATAGCCGGCGTGGCAGGAGCCCTGTACGTGCCTCAGGTAGGTATCATCAATCCAGGAGAGTTTGCCCCTCTGAACTCAATCGAGGTTGTTGTGTGGGTTGCTATCGGTGGACGGGGGACTCTTTATGGAGCAGTGCTTGGCGCTTTACTGGTCAATTATGCCAAAACCTACTTCACTGGAGCGATGCCGGAAGTCTGGCTATTTATGTTAGGAGGGTTATTCGTAGTGTCGACAATCTATTTGCCAAAGGGAGTTGTAGGCGTGTTTCAAAGTTATCAGCTCAAAAGAGATAGGCTCAAAGCCACGCAAATTTCGGGAGCGGGGTTATGAAAACCGCTCACATTGGTGACGATACTATTTTGTACATTAATGGGGTCAGTAAGAGTTTTGACGGATTCAAGGCGCTCAACAACTTGTCTCTCACCTTAAAAAAAGGTGAGATGCGTGCGATTATCGGTCCGAACGGTGCCGGTAAAACAACGATGATGGATGTTATTACAGGAAAGTTACGCCCGGATGAAGGAGAGGTGATATTTTCGGATAATATCGATTTAACCAAATATGACGAAGCTGAAATAGCAAACCTGGGAATAGGACGAAAATTTCAAAAGCCGACAGTTATCGAGAGCCTCACTTTGTTCCAAAATCTGGAATTGGCTCTGAATGGAGGCCGCGGCATATTTGAGGCGCTGTTCCACAAGCTGAATCCTCATCAAAAAGGACGCATTGACGAAGTTTTGGAACAAATCGCCTTACCGGATCGACGCTATGATTTAGGCGGATCGCTTTCTCATGGGCAAAAACAATGGTTGGAAATTGGCATGTTGTTAGTGCAAGACCCGCAATTATTGTTAGTTGACGAGCCCGCTGCTGGCATGACTGATAGCGAAACCGAAACCACTGCGCAATTGTTGAAAGAGATTACCGGCGCGCATTCGGTTGTGGTGGTCGAGCACGATATGGACTTCATTAAGGCCTTAGATACAACTGTCACCGTTTTGCACGAGGGGTCAACTCTTGCCGAGGGCCGTCTTGAGCAAGTTCAACAAGATTCTCGTGTTATCGAAGTTTACTTAGGACGTTAGACTATGTTGGAAATAAAGAATATCGATTTGTTTTATGGCGCAAGCCAGGCTTTACGGAATGTGTCGATGAATGCAGAAAAGGGGCAAGTGACCTGTGTACTTGGCCGTAATGGTGTGGGAAAAACGTCGACACTAAGAGCTGTTTCTGGACAACAATCGATAAGCTCAGGAGAAATATTATGGGAGGGGCGGCCAATCCAGGCGCTCAACGTAGCCGACCGAGCTCGGTCAGGCATTGCCTACGTCCCGCAGGGCCGTGAAATATTTTCTCAGTTAACAGTTTACGAAAACCTTCAAACCGGGTTTGCCGCATTGCCGAGGAATGAACGTAGGATCGATAGCGAAATATTGGATCTTTTTCCAGTGCTGCGCGATATGTTGAAGCGTAGAGGTGGAGATTTGTCCGGAGGGCAGCAGCAGCAGTTGGCGATCGCAAGAGCATTGGTAACGCGACCACGGTTACTCATACTCGACGAACCGACGGAGGGAATCCAACCCTCGATCATTAAAGATATTCAGGAAGTGATTGGTTTACTCCGCAACCGTGGTGAAATGGCAATTCTTCTCGTTGAGCAATATTTCGATTTCGCCAGAGCACTCGCCGATAGTTATGTAGTAATGGATCACGGAGAAGTTATTTTGTCGGGTAAAGGCAAAGATATGGTTGAAGAGGAGGTGCGAGGTCATATGACGGTATGACGATATAATGAGTTTCTCGGCGCAAACTTATTGAGTACCTGCCATCATATCCAAGCGTCAAAATTGATCTCCATTCAGTCTGGCCCCCGCCCGTCTCGTAATAGTCCTTACTTAGTATTAAGTCATTCCAATCATTTAGCATAACTTTCCATGCACAGCGTGCATATTTCCCTGCACGCGTTTCCCCCAAATTTCCCAAAATCTAAGGCAAGGATCCAGATATGCACTATTTGAGTGCATGGGCTTAATGGCGCACTGTTTGGGCGCGCCAATAGGCAGGAATCGCTTCCAATATTATATTCCTCAACGACAGCTAATGGCTAAATAACTGATTTATAACGGAAATAATAAGTTGGTACATCTTATGCAATAAGTAAAGCAACTCACATTAATGAGTCTTGGGGAACATTAATTAGCAACACTATAAGTTAATGACAATTTTAAAATTTTTGGAGAATACACACATGAAAACCATTAAAACATTATTAGCATCTGCAATTGCAGCATCGGTTCTTTCAGCGCCTGTTATGGCTGATTCTGGTATCGAGGTAGCTGCATCGGTCAGCCTTGCTTCAGCTTATCTGTGGCGTGGTCAGGATCTAGGTGATGGTTCTCCTGCAGTATCAGGTGATTTGGTAGCTAGTATGGGCGGCGCTTATGGCGGCATTTGGGGATCATCTGGTGATGATGCCAGTGGTAACGAGTATGACCTCTTTGCTGGTTACGGAATGGAAATGGGCGACATTAGTGTTGACCTAAGTGTTTGGAATTATCTATATCCTGACTTGGGTGAAAGCCAGGGTACTTTTGGCGATTTGTCAGAAATCATCTTGTCTGTTGGTTTTGGTCCTGTTTCCGTGACTTACTACGATAATATAGCGGGAGCTACTGGTTATACCTATTTGACTGTAGGCGCAGGATTTGGCGCATTTTCAGCAACTTATGGCACCACTTCTAACGACGACAGCGATGCCGACTATTCTCACGTCGATCTAGGCTATGCCTATAACGACAATCTTAGCTTCACTCTAAGTCAGGTTGTTGACCAGGATGACTATGAAGGTGTTGATGACGATTTGAACTTCGTTGTTTCTTATAGCATACCGCTAGGTAAGTAAGTTGAGCTAAGCCGGCGCTTTCGCCGGCTTTTCTATATTTGTCGCGCTAACTATTGCGCGATACAACCTTTGAATAATAGGAGAATCCCAATGAAATTGGTAACGGCTGTAGTCAAACCATTTAAGTTGGACGATGTTCGCGAAGCTCTTTCAGAAGTCGGAGTACAAGGCATTACTGTGACTGAAGTAAAGGGTTTCGGGCGTCAGAAAGGCCATACAGAACTCTATAGAGGCGCAGAGTACGTTGTCGATTTTTTACCTAAGGTAAAAGTTGAAATCGCGGTAGCTGATAGTAACGTTGACCAAGTTATTGAAGCAATAACGACTGCTGCAAATACAGGCAAAATTGGCGACGGCAAAATTTTCATCTCTTCGCTCGACCAAGTGGTTCGTATTCGCACGGGCGAAACCGGCGAAGAAGCTATCTAAGTCACCAGATAAAAAACAACCTATAGGCTCGTGGAGGGCTTAGATATGGAAAACGAAATTTTTCAATTAAAATATGCACTGGATACCTTTTATTTCTTGGTATGCGGCGCCTTTGTAATGTGGATGGCAGCTGGTTTTTCTATGCTGGAAGCCGGCTTGGTGCGTTCAAAAAACACCACCGAAATATTGACAAAAAACATCGCTTTGTATGCGATATCTTGCACCATGTTCATGATAATTGGTTATGCCATTATGTATCCTGACTTGGGTTCTGCGTTATTGGCGGGTATCACTGCTGACGGCGTTGCCGGTGCGGAAGAAGCAGCTACTTATGCTCCCTCGGCTGACTTTTTCTTTCAGGTTGTATTTGTTGCAACAGCAATGTCCATTGTATCTGGTGCGGTCGCTGAGCGAATGAAATTGTGGGCTTTTCTTGCATTCGCTATAGTTATGACTGGTTTCATATATCCAATGGAAGGTTCATGGACTTGGGGCGGAAATGCGGTTTTTGGCATGTACACATTAGGTGATCTTGGTTTTTCTGACTTTGCCGGATCTGGAATTGTTCATATGGCTGGCGCTTCAGCGGCTTTGGCTGGTGTATTGTTGTTAGGTGCTCGTAAAGGTAAGTACGGTCCCAACGGTGAGATCAATGCGATTCCTGGTGCTAATCTCCCCATGGCAACCTTAGGAACATTTATTCTGTGGATGGGTTGGTTTGGTTTCAACGGCGGTTCGGTACTAGCGACGGCCAGTGTTGAAAGTGCTAATAGCGTTGCAGTTGTATTTATGAATACGAATGCAGCCGCAGCCGGTGGTTTGATAGCAGCTTTGATCGTTGCCCAAATCAAATTTGGCAAGGCCGATTTAACGATGGCTTTGAACGGCGCCTTGGCAGGCTTGGTAGCAATAACTGCCGAACCTTCTACTCCGACCGCTCTACAGGCAACCCTTATCGGTGCTGCTGGTGGTATTTTGGTGGTCTTTTCCATCCTTGCATTGGATAAGCTAAAGATCGACGATCCTGTAGGAGCTATCTCGGTGCACGGAGTTGTTGGTTTGTTGGGCTTGATGGTAGTTCCATTAACCAATGATGCTTCAAGTTTCTCTGGTCAGTTGATTGGTGCGGCGACTATATTCGGGTGGGTATTTATCACTAGCTCTATAGTGTGGTATGTCTTGAAGCTCGTTATCGGTATTCGGGTTAGTGAAGAAGAAGAATACGAAGGTGTTGATCTATCAGAATGCGGTATGGAAGCTTATCCTGAGTTTACATCAAAATAAGATAGACCCTTTAGAAAGAAAGGCGCCTTTATGGCGCCTTTTTTCGTTCTGAATACGGTTCAGCTTGTTTTAGAGCAATGAGCAGTCACCCCAAAAATAGAATAAACTTCTGTGGGTTTGAGCAGTATCAAGCCCTTCGGCGATTTTAATTATAAAGCCTTGCTTTTCAACGCCGGTCTGGTCAACATAACGTCTGATTTTTTTTGAACATACCAAGTGACTGGCTGGTATAAACGTTCTGTGTGTGTTTTGGGCGCTAAACTTGGTCTTACAGTCAAAAAAGTTATAATAATTCGGAGAGCCAATATGAAATTGATTACGTCGGTTATAAAACCTTTTAAATTGGATGACGTTCGTCAGGCACTTTCTGATGTCGGCGTGCAGGGCATTACGGTAACCGAGGTCAAAGGTTTTGGCCGTCAAAAAGGACACACGGAGCTGTATCGTGGCGCAGAATATGTTGTCGACTTCCTCCCAAAAGTGAAGCTGGAAATAGCGGTCGCTGACGACCAAGTTGAAACGGTGATTGAAGCTATTAGCGGCGCTGCTCATTCCGGAAAAATTGGCGATGGTAAAATTTTCGTTTCAGCTCTTGAACATATTATGAGAATCCGTACTGGCGAAACTAACGAAGACGCTATTTAAGATCATCGAGAACGGGGGGCACAGGTTCGTGATTCATCTTAGGCTCCTTCGATTTTCTGATGTTCGCCGCTGCTTATTTGAGACTTTGACCTGACGAGTTTCAGCCCCGACATCACCTTCCGAATTTGACTCTTTTGTGTGGCATTTGGCAACTAGATCGCTTCAGCCAATTGTGTCCGATCCTCCCTGCCAAAAAATTCTGTGATCAGATAAGCCCTTTAGATAATGACTCAGACAATATGAACATCCTACTCGACGAAAATTGGATGCGAAAACCAGTACTGAATGAAGTGATTGGTTTGTCTCTCTTCTCATAATAATTAATTAAAACAACAGCTTACTTATTCTAGAAATCCAGTTTTTACTTCCAGACGAATAACAATGCGCACTCAAAAGTGGCGTGGAATTTGAAGGGGCAGCATTCGTTTCTGCCTGTTTGTTCGAGAGATTAGCTATTGTAAATCGTCAAAAAGCATCGTTTTTTTTTCGTTAGGAACAATCGCTAAAAGCGCGCTAAATGTTAGAGCAAAAAAGACTAAAAACGGTCAAATTAGCTGATGATCTCTCGTGGTCTATGGTCTATATATATAGTCCTCAGCTATAAAGTTTATTGCCGCTAGTCAACTCCTTTATGGCAAATTAACGATAGAAGGATTGGATTTATGGCTATAAAAGATCAAGGAAAAAGCGCCTCCCTCGAAGACGAAAACTTGAAGAGTCAAGGTATTGACTTAAATTTCATGGGTAGTCCTGAAGAAACAGCAGAATCGCGGACAGTAGCTTCGCGTAAACGGATACACGAGCAAGTCGATGCAGATATTTCAAAATTCCTGGCTAAAGGCGGACGTATTAGTCGCGTCGACTCAACAGTGACCGGCGATCCACCGCGGCGACCTAACTATCGGTACGGACAGCGTCCTATTTAGTTATGAGCTGCTGTTCAAATCGCTCAATTGTTGCTGGTAGCTCCGCCAGTGAATGGACTTCCATGAAGGTCTGCTCAATGGTTGGTCGAGGTTTTTTATCTGGGTTGAACCAAATAGCATGGCACCCCGCTAATCGGGCGCCGGCAATGTCGTGGTCGATATGGTCGCCAACATGTATAATTTCGTGCGCCGAGGCGCCGCTAAATTGCTGTGCAGCCTGGAAATGTTCTGGTGCAGGTTTACTTGCATTTAGTTGTTCAGCTGAAAAAGAAAAGTCAAAAAGCGCTCCAATCTCAAGTCGCGAAATATCTGCGTTTCCGTTGGTCAAAACGCCCAGTGAATATTGTCGACCCAACACCTCTAGCATGGGAATGACATCGTCAAACAAGGTGACGTTGTGCCTTGCGTCAAGGAAAATATCAAAAGCTTCCTGTGAGATTTTTGCTGATTCAGCAGCATTGTAGCCTACATACAGAAGCGCTTGTTCAACAGAGTATATTCTCATCTCGCTGATTTTGTTGCTTAGCTCCGACTGTTGCTGATAGAGCTTCCATTTCCAGTCACGTAAACTTTGCGCAGAAAACTGATCGCCAATTTTTCCAGCATTTGTAACTAGCCAATCAAATACAATTCTTTCGGCCTCTATTAATACGGGCGTCACTTCCCACAAGGTATCGTCCAAATCAAACGTGATGACTTTAATAGCTTGATGTTTTGCTGCTGTCATAGACATATCCAGATTGTTAAGATTCATCGGTAGGCGTCTTAGGATTGATTACAAAAGTGCGCGCCTGAAGTGCCCGAGGATGTGCTTTGTCATAAACTTTTGCTAAGTGCTGAAAGTCCAGGTGGGTGTATACCTGTGTTGTCGAAATATTTGCGTGGCCCAACAATTCTTGAACTGCGCGCAGATCGCCGCTGGATTCCAGAAGGTGGCTAGCGAAAGAATGTCTGAGCATATGTGGGTGAATGTTTTGCCCGATGCCTTGTTGCAAGCTATATCTCTTTAGCCGTGCCTGGACCGACCGCGGGGCTAAGCGGGTACCCCGTTTTGAAAGAAATAAGGCAGAATGGGTAGGGTTTAAGTTACCTCTGATGTGTAACCACTGCTCTAACGCTTTAATGGCAAAACTCCCTACGGGCAGAGTACGGGTTTTACTCCCTTTTCCCGTGACAATTATGAGTGCGTCTCTCAAATCGAGATCATTGACGTCCAAATCAACCAGCTCTGATAAGCGAAGGCCAGAAGAATAAAATAATTCGAGAATTGCACGGTCTCTGACGCTGAGTAGATCGTCACCTTCAATAGACAATAGTAATTGCATATTGTCGGCGTCCAAGGCCTTGGGTAGCCTTTTTTCTGACTTTGGGGCTTGTACGTTCAGTGCAGGATTATGGTTATGACCTAGACGAGTGCGGTATTTGTAGAAACTGCGGAGGGCAGAAAGTGCACGTCGCAAGCTAGCTCCAGTAAGGCCTTGCCGGTGGAGGTAAGACACACACTGACGCACATCTGCAGTAAGCAGCGCCGAGGGGTCAACGATTTTTTTATCGATCGCGAATGTGGATACTTTTTCTAGGTCTCTTCGATAACTACTGAGAGTATTTGGCGAAAGGTGCCTGGTGGATTGCAGGTACTCCAGAAATTCATCAATTTGTTGCTCCCACATAGTGCTTGTCATTATGCCTTCTCAAAATAATATAAAGACAGAAGCGAAATTCTTTTTTAGTTGATGTATCGCGGTAAAATACGACTCAGTATGTCACCGATATAGCTAAGAAATAGCGTGCTCAAGTCTGAACCAAAGTAATTGGGGTCCTTGCTTCCTATTCCAATAACACCCAGCGCCTTGCCGTGGCTGAGGGGAACAACCGCCGCCGATTTTACTTTATCAGCCTGCTCAGAAAACAAGAAATTCAATTCTTCAGGGCGTAAAACTCCGCAGGTGGTCTCGGTGTTTTTGAGCAATCCTGGAATTTTTTGGTAAGCGTCGTCGACGCAAACCATACGGGAATTTATCGAGCGATGTTTTTCGGGATTGCCAAACAGAGTAAGGCAGGAAAAATCCATCGAAAAATCGCTGAGTAAGCTGCGATTGAACGTGTTAACAATGGAATCTAAACCCTGAGACTCAATGAGAGAAAGGGTGAGTTGTTTAGTCTTATCAAAAAGCTGATCGTTGCCCTGCGCATTG
This sequence comes from Oceanicoccus sp., assembly GCA_047623245.1. GTDB lineage: Bacteria > Pseudomonadota > Gammaproteobacteria > Pseudomonadales > Dasaniaceae > Oceanicoccus. Next base: position 15,054 of record JBLHNZ010000001.1, read on the forward strand.
TTCAGCAAATGGTTCAAGCGGCTGCGCATTTCCATATTGCGCTCGCGTAACAAGCTGACTTGACGTTCGAGCAAAGAAACTGCGTCGCCACTTGGATGAGCAAGCTCAAGCTCAAGGAGTAAATCGTCTCGTTTAAGAAAAAAGCCCGAATGGCTCTTTAAGTACTGAGCAACATCCTCTTCTGAGATATCTTTTTCCACTTTCTTAACCAATTCCACCGTAGAGTCCTATTTTATATGAGCAGGTTTATACATTTTGATATCGGAATGCGAAATCTATAGCAGTATCTGTCCTTCAAATACACTGGCGGCGGGCCCGGTCATCATTACCGGCTGCCCAAACCCTTGCCATTCTATGTCTAGATCTCCACCGGGTAAATGTACACGTACCTTATCGTCTAGCAATCCGCGTAGATGTCCGGAGACAACGGCAGCGCAGGCGCCACTTCCACAGGCAAGTGTTTCGCCCGTGCCGCGCTCATGCACTCTTAAGTGAATCTCTGTGCGGTTGACAATTTGCATAAAACCAACGTTTACCTGCTGTGGAAACTGGGAATGCGTTTCAACTGCGGGTCCCAAGGTGGCTACGTCTGCAGTTTGAACGTTGTCGACAATAATTACTGCGTGTGGATTGCCTAGCGAGACTACGCCAATTTCGCATTTTTCGCCATTATTTTCAATAACATAGGTATTCGTGCGTGGATCATTAGACGTAGAAGTCTCGGAACTTTCTGCGACGTGAAAAGGAATATTTTCCGGTTCCAATACCGGGGGACCCATATTGACTTTAATCTGATTATTGGCTGCTATTTCTAACTCGATTATCCCACTGCTGGTTGAGACTTTAATCAGTTTCTTAGCGGTGAGTTTCTTGTCGCGAACAAATTTTGCGAAACACCGAGCGCCGTTGCCGCATTGCTCAACTTCACTGCCATCGGCGTTAAATATACGGTAGCGGAAGTCGACATCGGGGTCGAGAGGTACTTCGACCGCAAGCACTTGATCGCAGCCTATGCCAAAATGGCGATCTGCGATTTTAAGAATGTGACGACGCTGCAGGTTAAAGCGCTGAGTAATGAGGTCTAGCACGACAAAATCGTTCCCAAGCCCCTGCATTTTTGTAAAACGTAATAACATGGCTGGTGTTCCTCGAGCGCCTCGCCGCTGGCGCAGATAGTATTGATGGGGTGTCTGGTCTGTAAGTCTCTCTAGGGAATGAGCTTTTCACCCTTCATCAGGTCAGCGATGGTTTCGCGTTCGCGTATCAAATACATTTTGTCGTCGTCTACCATAACTTCAGCAGCGCGAGTACGGCTATTGTAGTTGGAACTCATTGTAAAGCCATAGGCGCCTGCCGAGGCAACCGATAATAAATCACCCGCTTCAAGGTTTAAAGACCGATCTTTGCCGAGAAAGTCCCCCGTCTCACAAACAGGGCCGACCACGTCCCAAATCTTTGATTCTCCGGAAGTTCTTGGTTTAACCGCAGCGATATCAAGCCAGGCTTGATACAGCGCGGGTCGAATCATATCGTTCATGGCAGCGTCGATTAAGGCAAAATTTTTGTGTGGAGTCGGTTTTAGGTACTCCACCTTTGTTAACAAGACGCCGGCATTAGCAGAAATGGACCGACCGGGTTCAAAAGCAATTGTTAAGTGCCGGTTTCCCAACGATTTAAGTACTGTTGAGACATAATCGGAGGGAGTTGGGGGTTCTTCATCTTTATAACGCACGCCAAGGCCGCCGCCTAAGTCCAGGTGACTGATGGTAATACCTTCAGATTCAAGTTGGTCGATCAACGCTAGTATTATATTGAGAGCGTCTAGAAAAGGAGCGGTATCGATAAGCTGCGAACCGATATGGCAATCAACACCGATAATATTGATATGGCTTAGTTCGTTTGCCCGACGGTATACCTCGGGCGCTTGTTCGATACTTATGCCGAACTTGTTTTCTTTCAGTCCGGTAGATATATAGGGGTGAGTATTCGCGTCGACGTTGGGATTAACCCGAAGAGAAACCGGAGCCAAGATGTCAAGCTCTGCGGCAATGCTTTGCAGCGTTTCAAGTTCCGCAGCTGATTCGAGGTTAAAGCAATGGATACCGGCCCGTAAAGCGCGCTGCATTTCTCTAGCCGTTTTAGCTACACCGGAAAAAACGATTTTATCGGGCTTGCCACCGGCGGCTAAGACTCGCTCGAGTTCGCCTTCTGATACGATATCAAAACCTGCCCCTAGACGGGCCAATACGTTTAAGACGGCAATGTTAGAATTGGCTTTTACGGCATAGCATATTAAATGGTCACGGCCTTCCAGTGCACCTTGATACGACAGAAACTGTTGTTCTAAATATGCCTTAGAATAGACATACGTGGGTGTGCCATACGTATCGGCAATGGTTGTTAGCCGTACATTTTCGGCATAAAGTTCACCGCCACGATACTCAAATGCGTCCATTAAATTAAACCTAGATAGAAAGAATTACGGATTATTAACGTCGTAGATAATCTACCTTATTGGAAGATAGTGCCGACACTGTTGGCATTTGGGTCTTGGGGAATAAACAGCGGACCTTTTTGCCCACATCCAACAAGAAAAATAGTACTCAGCAGTAACAGAGTTGAACAGAAACGCACAGCGTGATTCCTTGATGCTAATTAGCCGACGATTATACCGATCGAGTCGAAGGATAGAAAGGGGCTAAAAAGGCCGTTTTGGATCGTTAGTGTTCTATGTTTGCTATAGTTTAGCCGACCTGTTGCTTGTTCTCTGCCGACTTAAGTTTGATTTTTCTGTAGGGAAAGCTCTGGCGAACGAGGGTATCAACACAAAAAAGGGCCCTCTTTTTACTTATTGCGGAAGCAGTTGTCTTACAGATCTGTTTATTGCCATTATGAATATCCCCTTAGATGCGTCTTCAAATGGAGTCGATCATGTAGCGTTGTTGTCGTTCATGCACTAGCCACGGCGCTTCAAACCACTGTCAGTCTTGAGAACGGGTCGCGAATCTAAACATCACCTATTGCCTTATCGATTTGCAGCTCTAATTGTTGTTTGTAGCGCAGATATTGAATAGTCTGTATTGGACCCCCATTCGATTCATCGATAAGTCTGCTCAAATCCAAATCTGTAATATAGCAAGGGTAGTGGGTTGTTGATTGTCTCAAGTTTAGTATATGTGTTGCGGCTTTTCTGTATATATTGACGCCGAAGTCGGCTGCCAAAAATTCAGTATTATCACAATATATGTCGAATAAAACGTTTCCGTCAGAATTCCGAGTTCCCGTTGCTTGCAAATTAAAGAAGTGTTTTGCGCTAATTTCATCAAAATCATTGTAACGTGTGACCGTCTTTTTCCCATTTTTCTCTGTTACTTCGTAGTATTCAACCGTGCGACTTTGCAGCGGGAAATTGTTCGTCGACATATTGACGACGTCATCAGATTCGCTTCTTTGACGAAATAACGTTGACTGAATGAATTGATCTAAAGGATTAAGTAGGCTTGTCACGCTATGAAAGGGCGTCGTGACTGAGTGTAGTGAGCACAATTCATCTAGAACAAAGATATCGACCAGGCGATCTTTTTGCTGAAAAAACACCTGAATTCGTTCCGGTTGGGCATATTGACATAAGGTTTGTAAAGTCGAATTCGGTCGACAGTATCGGTCGAATACAATTGAGCTGTATCGAGTTTGAGGCTCACCTAAATATTTGAGAAGCTCGCCAAAATTATTTGCATGGGAAACATCCAAGCCTTTTTCGTTTAATTGCAGAACGTAAAATTCGCGACCGATCTCGATGACATATCGAGCGTTTTCGCTTTTTGATTCAGAATAAAAACAAGTGGTAATGTCAGTGCACAGCTCTTTAACTCTTGCAGATATAGGTACAGCGCGTGTTGGACAAAAACAGTGAATATCAATTTGCGGCAAGCTTCCGCCTTTGTGGGGCGGCGACATTTGGAAAAAATCTTTCAAACAGCGCATCAAGGCGTTTCTGCCGTCATAACGGTGGCTGCTGATTTCCCCCCAGCTATTCACAACGACTTGTTCGACGTTTATCACCAGATTTTCTCTGAACCCACTATAGCCCAAGCTATCCGTGTGAGCGCTAATAAGTTCTATGCCCTGACTGCGTTTGTGTTCTAAAGGGTCGGAACCGACATTGATGAATAGCTGCACAAAAATTGGGCGCATAGCGTGGTTAAATCTTTCGTGTTGCCTTTCCTCCGGATCGCTGTATTGCTTCGCGACAGGCAATTTTTGGCGCATGTGATACATCATATTAAATATTTCGTATTCTCTAACAGTATGTTCGCCCTCTACAACTGATATTCGAGAGCTGCTGTCGCACAGGCCGTTGTAATGGCACCACGCTAGAAGTGACGTTAGGCTGTTAGATTTCTTCAGAATTAGCGCTCGCTTCAAATGATTCTTGTCGACCCTATCGCTGCTGACAGCCCATTGTGATAATTCTTTATCTTTGCTCTGATGTATAAAAAAGGTTAAGTTTTCTTCAATCAAGTTTGGTGAAATACCCGGGTTAATCCACTCTATTTTCTCTGCTTTACGTTCGAAGGCTGCATATAACTTTCGGCCTAGTATGTTCATTTCCTGGGAATTAATCATTGAGGAGGCCCGTGTACGTCGGGCAAACTCGAGCACAAATCGATAGCAGTTAGTTAGCTCTCGAACGAGTTCTTTTTGTTCTTCCATCACTCGCCCAACCTTCCATTTCTTTCGGGCGTCCAGATTGTAGAGATGCTCTTTTGGCCACCCCCATTCAATGACTAGTTTTTCCATTAACTCACGTTTCCAGGAATTACCGCGGTTACGGCCCGAGCGCGATAGAGCGATACCTACCTTAAAGTAGAAACATCTTCGCACGAGTTCTAAACGATTCGGCTCATTTCGTTTTGTTAAATAGTCTTCAAGTTTTCTGTATACGACAACATAGGGGTCGAGTTCATTGATATCGAGTTGTTTTTTATAAATAGCCTTTTTAAAAGAGGTGCTTAATGGTTCAACCTTGGGGTATTCGGAAGCGTAGACTTCGGTGAGTAATATTTTTAGGACTGATTTGTAGGGCGAATCAATAGCTTTATAGAGTTGCCATACGCCCGCACCCGCAAATTCTCCCGCGGGTATATACCCAACTCCACCGAAGTCGATAGACTCGTCTTCTCGAATGAATCGTTTTTCCCGCAGCGTTTTAGAGTAATAATCGTAGTTTGTGTCTTCGTCCGAGGGTATTAGCCACCAAATTGGGAAACGACCAGCAATTAACAGCCCAGTTCGGTAAAATTCATCGAGTAATAGATAATGTTGCGAGCTTCCGCAATCTTCCGCTGACAGTGATTCTCTTTCGCCGAGCCGGAACTTCTCACCTTCCATCAAAAAGAAATGTGCCTCCAGCCCGCGCGAGGATGCCCAAAGGCTTATATCGTCACATTTCTTTCGAAGAAGGCGTGTATCATTTCCGTTCATATCATCTTGGTGGCATACCCATATGTCCAAATCAGATTTTTCTGATTGTGCGACGGTGCCGCATGAACCCATTAAATACAAACCCGTAATCGCTGGGCGATGGTTAGGTTGGCGTTGGTAATTAAAGCTGCGTGCGAGGCGCTGAGCTTTCAGTACGTCACTTTTAGACGGGTTGTAATTGAAGACACCAGAAGGCGTCTCGCGAGTGACATATCCGGGCAAAATGGGATGATTTACGTGGAATAGTAAAGGTAGTAAATCGAGAAACACTTCCTGACGGGCGCTAAGAGACGATTTGGTACGAGATAGCCGTGCAGCATTGACCCGTAAAAAGCGCTCCCGAATTATATTGAGATTCTTCCGATCGACGCCTTGATCTATCGAAGATGAATTAGTTTCTTGTAGTGGCATGTACCATATTATAGGCGGGAAAGTTCACTTTAGGTTCTTTTTCTTAGCTATTGCTAACATCGATTACGAAATCGTTGTGATCAATAATTTGAGCTTATACCTTTACGTCCAACGCATCTAGGATCGCGGTCTAGACGAAGGACCGTAGAAAAAATGCAGATCTTTTACGCCCTAGGTCTACTCCAATTTTAGTGTTGCGCCGTAATCTTCTGACGAAGGTTGGCTCACGACAAATATCGTTTTACACTGTCATCTAAAAGACATGCTCGGAAACAACCCATCCACAAGGAAAGAATAATATGAAAGACGAAACACTGGCCATCCATCATGGTTACGAAACCGATCCTACTACTCATTCAGTCGCAACGCCCATTTACCAAACGGTTGCTTTTGAGTTTGATAATGCCCAGCACGGCGCCGATCTTTTTAATTTGGCGGTGCCTGGAAACATATACAGCCGAATAATGAATCCAACCAATGATGTACTCGAGCAGCGTGTGGCTGCGTTGGAAGGCGGCGTTGGGGGGCTTGCCGTTAGTTCAGGTAGCGCTGCGATCAATTATGCCATTCTTACAATAGCTGAATCGGGAGACAATATTGTCTCTACTCCGCAGCTTTACGGCGGTACCTATACCTTGTTCGCGCACATGTTGCCAAAGCTTGGTATCGAAGTAAGGTTTGCAGCAGATGATAGTGCAGAGAGCATAGCGGCTTTAATTGACGATAAAACCAAAGCGGTCTTCTGCGAAAGTATTGGCAACCCCGCAGGTAATATTGTTGATCTTGGCGCAATTGCAGATGCCGCTCATGCCAAAGGAGTGCCAGTCATTGTCGACAATACCGTCGCGACCCCTGTTTTGTGTAAGCCTTTTAGCCATGGCGCCGACATAGTCGTGCATTCCTTGACCAAGTATATTGGTGGTCACGGCACGACGTTGGGTGGAATGATTGTCGATTCGGGAAATTTCCCTTGGGCCGAACATAAAGATCGGTTTCCAGTTTTAAATCAACCAGAGCCTGCCTATCATGGTGTGGTGTATACGGAAGCCTTTGGGGCGGCCGCATTTATTGGCCGAGCGCGTACCGTACCCTTGCGTAATACGGGTGCGGCACTGTCACCCATGGCAGCCTTTCAACTAATGATGGGTTTGGAAACACTCTCATTGAGAATGGAGAGACACACTGAGAACGCTCTAAAAGTAGCTGAATATTTACAACAACATGAAAGCGTTGAGTGGGTAAGCTATGCCGGGCTTGAGAGCTCACCCTTTGCGGCACTTGCCAAGACCTACATGGGAGGAAAACCTGCCTCAATTTTGTCATTTGGATTGAAGGGCGGGTTTGATGCAGGTGTAAAGTTTTATGATGCTTTAGAGTTATTTAAGCGTCTGGTTAACATTGGTGATGCTAAGTCCTTGGCCTGCCATCCCGCCTCTACGACACATCGTCAATTAACGGACGTGGAGCAGAAAAAAGCAGGCGTTTCTCCCGAAATGATCCGTTTGTCTGTCGGCATAGAACACATAGAAGATATCTTAGGTGATTTAGAGCAAGCGCTTGCATAGTCTTGAGTGGGTCAAATGCCCTTTGACATCTGCGGAAACTCACCTGTGTTGGTTGGTGGATTGCAGACCATGTCGAAGGGCGGATGAATAACCCCTTGCGGTTATTTGTTATAAAACACAGCAAAAATCCCGCCACAGCTGTTATTACACGTAAGTGCATACGATCATTTGGCTTCTTATTGTCTTTTACTTTCTATTACATAGGCCGTTGCTTGACTCTGTAAATGAAATCAAGCGACGGCTATCGGCATGTGAGCGTTATGGCTTAGTAGGCCACACGCTAAACAGCGCTTTTAGGGTGGACGCGAAAGCGATCGGCTGGTCCAGTAGAAGATGATGATTAGCATCGGGCATCCAAAATAGTGGTGCTTCTGGTCTCATAGCGCGCATCGGCTCGATTGTTTCTGACGATGAGCTCCAGCTGTATTGCCCCATAATACCTGCAACTGGCACTGCCATCTTTCGATAAATTTGTTCCAAGTCGTCGCCAATTCGAAAACCAAAATAGATTGACGGGTCGAACTTCCAAGTCCATCCATCGTCTACTTCTCGTAAGGAATGACCGGCAATATAGTCTAGAATATATTGGTTGGCGCAAGGCTGAGGAGGCGCAAGTCGAAAGCGTGCTCGTGCATCTTCATAAGTAGCATATACCCTGGTCGGACGGGGTTCAGGACGGTTGAGAAACCATTCTTCGTGTTTTTCTTTAGGTTTGATTGAGTAGTCGGCCAAGACGATTGCGCCAATTTTTTCGGGGTGTCGATGTCCTGCCATTACCGATACAAAACCACCAAAACTGTGCCCCACTACAATGGGCTTCGGACCCAGGCTTGCGTGTTCACATACTGCTATAACTTCATCGGCGTATTGCTCGCGGCTGTATTTATCTCTCCAGCCACTATCACCCATACCTGATAAATCCATACTAACAACATGGAAATCGTGTGTTAAAAGTGGTGCTATAAAGTGAAACCAACGGCTGTGCGCGCCATTTCCGTGTACGAAAATCAGGCCTGGTTTCGAGTCATCGCCCCACTCCATGTAAGAAATATCACAGCCATCAACATTGACACGCTTTTCTTCAAAAGGTCGATCTAAAGCCTTCTTGAACCAGTCAGGACGCCGGGTAATGATGGTGGATGAAGGCGATTCACTGTGATAGAGCGGGTCGTCTTCCGAATCAATTGACAGTCGATCGGCTAATACTTGTTGGGGTGCTTCCATATCCGGGGGTGTATGGGCTGTCTTTCTCGTCATGATTGAATCCTAAAATGGGTTTAAATAATGCTCTCGAGAACGGTGTTTTATTCGTCGGCCAATTGAGAGTTATATATTTTTTCAGGCACGGCCAAGACACTCACCGACATCGTATTTCCTTGTCGAATAACTACGCAAGAGTCATTTGGTTAAAGCTGTCTCGAATCTGTGCGGGAAATTTTTTGACTGCGACACTCCCTACGGTAAATGAAATTTTCAACGTGATCAATATGACCGACCTAGAATTATCTTCGAAGCATAGCACGCAGAAGGCGTCTATAAGCCGTCGCGCAGACTTAACGCTACAATGTTTTTGATAAAAAGTGCAAGTTTAATAGTTAGTGCCCGTCGAAAAATAGGCGTTTTTCAACGATGTCGTTGCGAGCGGTAGTGCGGCAATCTCCTGTAGGCCGCTCCAATGCAGCTAACGATGTACTCTCTGCACTATGATATTGCGCGCTTCGCTCGCAAAGACGCGTTTCTGAATGGGCACTCGTTAGACCTTCGAAGACGGGCCAGCCGATAGACTCGTTATTGGATCATTAGTCGCAACAGGCAGTCGTGGTTTTCTATAGCGAAAACATTTCTCTGTAGGGCGCTACATACCAATCCATATGAATGGGAAACTAAAGCGGAGTGGAATCGCAAAGGCGAAGGGTGTGTTCAATCAATGAAGGGCGAGTTAATAAAGAGGTGAGGCCTGAGTTACGTGGGGTGGGCAAGGTGGTAAAAAACGGATAAAACGCGGATAGAACAGCTGCAGAAAACCTATTGATCTATTGATGACTTTGCAGGCAGGGAGATAGCGTTTAGAGTTTTTCCTAAGAAATCTGGTGCAACAACGAAAAATCATGATATGACAACGTTCCGCTTCGATTTTGGCAGGTCTAACGCTTAATGAAGTCACCTCGTAATCCCCGAAATTGAAAAGCGCACAGGTGTCAAAATTGATTACATCCGTGTTTTATTAGGGGTCTCTTTAAGGCGACAAATAATGTTTCTCCGATGGTTTCGGCGCAAGGTATTAAATACTAGGCAGAGTATTCTCCGCTTGAAACCGAGCGGTTTCTTACCAAGTACCGCATCAGCGATTATAAAATGAAGCCATTTTTCCCTGTTAATACTCTGAAAGTCATGCACGGGGCGGTAGCGGCGGAAATGGCAGGAGTCTTTGGAAAATATGTTGATGTGATCTACCGCAACATGTGGGCGCAGCCGAAAAAAATGGATGAGGAAGATATTATTCTCACCGCTTTAAATGAGGGCGGGTTGGGTAGGCAAAAATTAGTGGCACGTTTACAGGAACCTGAAGTGAAAGCGGCGCTAATCGCTAATGCCTCTCTCGTACGTGAGTTTTTGGATCAGCAACGTTGTTTGTCGACGATAAAAACTTTTCGGAAAAGATAAGCCTGGCGACTTCGAAGAAATGATTCTGTCTTCGAAATCTTAGCTGTCTGCCCTATTTATTTCCCCGTTTTTTGTTTTGAAACTACTCATTAATGGTGATTTTTTCTTTATGCTATCTGCCAGATGACCGGAAATAGACGAAATGATAGATCTATTTTCGGCCAATAACTCTGCGGACAGGATTTACGCGACAATGCCGTCTACTTTTCTCTGTTGTGCTCTAACGTGTTTTCAGTTTGTCAGAAGCCCTTAGCGCTGCAGCTATCACTTGCGTTGGCGCTGTTCCTCCAATGTGGTTTCGAGCGCCTACTGAACCTTCGAGCGTCAGCACATCAAACACGTCTTGTTCAATAATAGCGCTAAATTGTTGTAGCTCTTGCAGGTTCATTTCAGACAAGTCCTTATTCTTTTCGATGCCGTAAGCGACCGATTTGCCAACGATTTCATGGGCGTCCCGAAAAGCGACACCGTTGCGAACCAGATAATCTGCCAAGTCCGTTGCCGTAGAGAACCCGCGTTTAGCAGCCTCTAACATGATGTCCTTTTTGGGAATAACTGCGGGGACCATGTCGGCATAGGCTTTGAGACAGTCTTTAATCGTATCGATAGTATCAAACAAGGGTTCCTTGTCTTCTTGATTGTCCTTGTTATAAGCGAGAGGCTGCGATTTCATCAAGGTCAACAAAGAAACCAAATGTCCGTTCACTCGTCCTACTTTTCCTCTTACGAGCTCCGGCACATCGGGGTTTTTTTTCTGCGGCATGATAGATGAACCAGTACAGAAACGATCGGGTAACTCAATAAAGTTAAACTGAGCCGAAGTCCAAAGAACCAGTTCCTCACTGAAACGAGATAAGTGTGTCATGACCAAACTGGCGAAAGCCGTAAACTCTATAGCAAAATCACGGTCACTCACTGAATCGAGTGAGTTCTCGGTTGGAGCGTCGAATCCTAGCAATTTTGCGGTCATGTCTCGATCGATGGGATAGGTCGTTCCAGCCAATGCCGCTGCGCCTAGCGGACACTGATTCATGCGCGCGCGGCAGTCAAACAAACGGCTATAATCTCGCTCGAGCATTTCATTCCAGGCCAATAAATGGTGACCAAAAGTCACCGGCTGGGCTGTTTGGAGGTGAGTAAACCCAGGCATAATCGTATAGGCTTGTTGGCTAGCCAGTTCTATCAGGCCCTCCTGCAAGCGAGTTAGCTCTTTCGCAATGGTATCTATTTCATCTCTTAGATATAAGCGAATATCGGTGGCAACCTGATCATTGCGCGAACGACCAGTGTGGAGTTTTTTACCGGTAATGCCAATTTTGTCAGTAAGTCGCGCCTCGATGTTCATATGCACATCTTCCAGTGTTATCGACCACTGAAATTGACCGTCCTGAACTTCGCTGCGAATCTCTTCCAGTCCTTTTTCAATCTGCATATACTCATCATGAGTAAGAACGTCCACCTTATCCAGCATTTGAGCATGCGCCAAGGAACCGTTGATATCGTGATGGTACATACGTTTGTCAAATTGAACGGAGGCGGTAAATCGTTCAACAAAGGCGTCGGTGGGTTCGGAGAATCGTCCGCCCCAGGGTTTTATTACTTGGTCCTGATCGGTCATGATTAATCGCTTTTCGGTCGATGATTTTACAATTGGGTTGTGTCAATGTAGACGGATTATAGCAAGGATTATGCAATATTCGCCATATCAATAGGCTTTAACTGAATAAGGTAGTCTATAGTAAGCGTTGAGTCTGGGTAGCTGAATTTAAAAGAGCTGTGTTTCTTCAGGCACTCATTGGATTCGATATTCATTTACCTAAAATAAGTCTATGAAATCAGGAGATGACAGTGCGATCTGCTGTTTTAATATGGTCAGAAAGAAAAGTGAAGAATTTATGATGGAAACCAATTCAAATGGGTAGCTATAGGCCCCGGCTTACTGAGGAAAAAGAAAGAGATCGGGAGTTTTTTATCCCCGATTTGTGTAATGTCCAAGCTTTGCTTTTTTTGGTGTTGGTGGCTGAGTTACTGGCGATAGTACTTGAGCTGGCTGCTAACGGGTTGTCTGCATTTAGCTGGCTATCGTTTTCACTCACTTCTCTTTTTGTACAGTGGGTTTTCTTATTATGTGCGGCGCTATTGTGCCAAATCAGACAACGATTTAACGCGTGGCCCTTGCCTTGGGCCGCAAGTTTTTGTTATCTAGTGATTTTGATCGTGGTGGCGTTAACAAGTGCGACGGGCCAGTGGCTGATGGAGGGCGGGTTTAATGGCAGCGGCTTAAATGATATTGAGAGAATACTGACCCATGTTTTAATTTGCGCTGTTCTTGCCGGAATTGTTCTCCGTTATTTCTATTTGACACAACAGTTACAGCTACGCCAGAGAACTGAATTGCAAGCGCGGATCCAGGCTCTGCAATCGCGGATAAGACCGCATTTTCTTTTCAACAGTATGAATATTATTGCCAGCCTGATTGCGGTAGATCAAGAGGCTGCTGAAACAGCAGTGGAGGACTTAGCCGGTTTGTTTAGGGCAAGTCTTGCCGAGGTAGAAACCGAAGTGTCATTTTCCGAAGAGCTGGAATTGTGCCGCCGTTATGTTCGTATTGAACAACTGCGTTTGGCCGATCGCTTGCAAGTCGATTGGAGAGTCGAAAGTGTGCCACAGGGGATAAAAATCCCTAGCTTGTCACTCCAACCATTATTGGAAAATGCGATTTATCACGGTATCCAACCCTTGGCTCAGGGTGGTTTAGTGACAATAAGTGGTGAATATCAAGGAGGTGTTCTCACAGTCACCGTCACGAATCCTGTGTTGGATCATGCTGCTATGCCGGACGTGAGCCATCGGGGGAATCGTTTAGCGTTAGATAACATTCATCGTCGATTACAGGCTCTATACGGAAATAAGGCAGGGCTGAGCACTACATTGGTAAAAAACTTGTTCCACGCGACTATACAATATCCTATATTATACGATGATATTTGATATTTCGTGCATATCTGGCGACCGCATTAAGATGATTCATGGGGTCAAAATGTGAGCTTAATATTTAAAGCTGACAGAATATCCTTGATTCTGGTTTGGGCCGCTAAATATGAAAAATCAGTAGTTTATAATTGTAATTGCAGGGCATGGATAAGCAGTGAAGGTACTAATAGTCGACGACGAGCCGCTCGCTCGTAAACGTTTGAGTCGCTTACTTGAAAGTCAGGAGAGTTTTACGGTTGTCGCTGAAGCGGAAAACGGCGAGCAGGCGATTAGTGCCTGTAATAGATATCAGCCGGATGTGGTATTGATGGACATTCGCATGCCGATTATGGACGGTCTCGTGGCAGCCCGACATCTCGCAGCTAGTCAAGAACCGCCGGCGGTAATATTTTGCACAGCGTATAACGATTATGCCTTAGAAGCGTTCGACGCGAATGCAGTAGATTATCTGTTAAAGCCAGTAAACAGGGGAAAGCTGGAGGCTGCACTGTTCAAAGCGCAACAATTAACAAGAGTTCAAATCACTGCTTTGCAAGAAAGTCAAAATGACAATACGGCGCATCGCAGTCACGTTTCGGCGCGGTCGAGTCGCGGTATTGAATTGATTCCGCTCGACGACGTGAGGTATTTTGTTGCCGATCAAAAATACGTCACTGTTTATTATCTGTGTAAAAATGTGTTGTGCAATCATCTTATTGACGACTCCCTAAAAGAGCTGGAAAAGGAATTTGGCGATCGTTATGTGCGAGTCCATCGCAATGCTCTGGCGGCGGTAGCGCACATACAAGGGTTGGATAAAGACGCATTAGGCCTACGCCTAAAGATCAACGGAGTAGAGGAAGGGCCCTTGGTGAGTCGAAGGCAAATACCCGACATCCGACAACTTATGCAACAATTGTAGGATCCTTGTTAGAAGTCATCAGACAAAATGCCAAAAAGCTTTAGCATAGCTAAAATCTAGACCCCGGATGTTTCAAAACAGCTAGAATACGCTGTTGTATCGCGCAGTTGGCGTCGATCAGAAAATCCGGCCATTATTAATTTTTGTGTATTCTTGAAGAGATATTATGTCAAAAGAAATCGTTCGAATCGCCACCCGGGAAAGTGCTCTTGCGTTATGGCAAGCCGAGTATATTAAATCTGGCTTGGAGGCCGCGAATCCTGGCCTAGAAGTAGAACTACTAGGTATGACAACCAAGGGGGATATTATTTTGGATTCTCCGCTGTCTAAAATCGGTGGAAAAGGGCTTTTTGTCAAAGAGCTGGAAACAGCGTTGTTGGAAAATAACGCCGATATTGCCGTGCATTCTATGAAAGACGTGCCGATGGAATTTCCGGAAGGATTACAGTTGTCTATTATTTGTGAAAGAGAGGATGCGCGCGATGCTTTTGTGTCCAACAGTTATGGCTCTTTTGAAGCCTTGCCGGTAGGCAGCCGAGTGGGGACATCCAGCCTTCGTCGGCAATGCCAATTGCGCCAGCGGCGCCCCGATTTAGTGATTACAGATTTGCGCGGCAATGTAAATACGCGTTTGCGAAAGCTTGACGAAGGGCAGTACGACGCGATCATACTTGCCACTGCAGGATTGCTACGCCTAGGCATGGAAGATCGAATCACAGAACGACTGTCGGTCGAACACAGTCTACCGGCGGGAGGCCAGGGTGCGGTGGGCGTTGAGACGCGGATCGGCGATCAGCGGATGCAAGAATTGTTAGCCCCGCTACACCATCAGGCGACAGCCGAATGTGTTATGGCCGAGCGAGCAATGAATCTGCGCCTCGAAGGTGGTTGCCAAGTACCTATCGCATGTTATGCCATTGAAAACGTGGAGGCTCCGGGAGAATTATTATTGCGCGGTCTGGTCGGCAGCCCCGATGGTGCGACCATATTAACCAGTGAGTCCACCGCACCGCGCCGCGAAGCTGAAGAGTTAGGCATTCGGGTGGCGGAAGACCTATTGCGGCAAGGCGCCGCCGGTATTCTCAAAGCGGTGTACGATGCCTGAAGTCAATACGACGAGGCCTTTTGGCGAATTATCCGTGTTAATAACTAGGCCGGAGGGCCAGTCTGATGAGCTCGTGACGATGATTGAGAAATCGGGAGGAAAAGCCTATCATTTTCCAGTCATGCAAATTATAGCGCTCGATGAAAACCAGGAAAGTGAGAGGTTTCAGAGCAGTAGACAAACGGTCTTGAGTCTCGATCAATATCAGCACGTTATTGTGATTAGTACAAACGCAGCAAAGTTTGGGCTAGAGCTCATCGACGAGTATTGGCCGCAGCTGCCAATACAATCGCATTGGTATGCTATCGGACGAGCGACAGCAATAGCGCTGGAAAAAGCGCACATCCTCGTTGAGACTAACTCTGAGAAAAACAACAGCAATACAATGAATAGTGAGGCCTTGTTAAACCATGCCAATCTGCAACAATTACAGCATGAAAAGGTATTGATAATTCGGGGGGTAGGAGGCCGTAATTATCTAAAAGAGCAGCTGTTGCTGCGGGGTGCAAAAGTAGATTATCTGGAGTGTTATCAGCGTAAAAAGGCCGACAGGCACGATGGAGAACTCAGCCAGTTCATTCGCGACAATGCAATCAATACTCTCTGTGTGAACAGTGCGGAGAGTGTCGACTATTTTTCGGACTTGGTTGGGAGTATTGAATTGGCAGCGGTACAGTCATTACCCCTAATTGTCCCGAGCGCCAGAGTTGCAGCATATGCCGAAAAAAAAGGCTATGTTCTGGCTATAATTGCGGAAAACGCAAGCAATGCTGCTGTTACCGCAGCGCTAGGCAAAATGGTAAACGGCCAGAATTAAGCCAAAATTTAAACGATAATGCCTCTTAAAAATTGAGTGCGACAAGATTGGGTGCGACAGTGAGCAAAGATAAAACCAGGAAGCATATGTCAAAGGATAAGTCGAAAAATACGGCGCCACCGAAATCTGAACAGCCGATGTCCGAAGAACCAGCATTAGGCTCCGCTAACCTTCAGGACCCAGCGATAGATGAATCCGGC
>JBLHNZ010000002.1:0-30350 GCA_047623245.1 Oceanicoccus sp.
TCCAAATGAAGATATGACACATCTGAGCGACATTTATGCTCTGGGCGTGCTGATGCATGAACTGTTTGTTGGTTGTGTACAGGAAGAGCTGGAGTGCAGACCCGAAGAAATTCCCCGAATTTTATGGGACATTGTGCAAAAGTGTTTGAATGGGGATACAAAAAAAAGACCACAAAGTACCGATGAATTGATTTCGGGCCTATTGAAGTTACTCAACGGCCGTCACCTCAAGGCCCTTCTATAGGAAAAGTAGAAGAAGGCAGACGTTTTACCTGACGACTACCAGCGGATCGATATTCTGAAGGAAAATGATTACGGCGCAAGTTATCTCGTTAGTGATCCAAAAACTCAACAGTGGTTAGTCGTAAAAAAACAACTGGTCGAGTACGAATGCACGGCGTATTCCAACGCACAGACATTAACCAGTATTGAACATGCGAATGTTGTATCTTTGTTGGGTAGCGCAAAAAATGAGAGGGTTTTTATTACGGTCATGGAGTACGTGAAAGGAGGAAGTTTACAGGATCGTTTAACACAAGCTTTTTCTTTACCTCGGTGGCTAATACTTGCCCAGCAAATTTGCGCCGGTTTAGATACTATTCACCAAAATGATTTAATACATGGGAACCTCAGGCCCAGTGATGTTCTAGTGGTAAATGCCTGGCATGTAAGGTTAACAGATGTTGGCTACCTCGATCATAGTGCGATTGCGGACGCGGACTGGTATCAGCCCCGTGATGAAGAAAGGTCCGTTCGCTCTGATGTTTTTTCAATGTGCGTATTGTTTTTTTCACTTGTTGGCCGGCGTAGTCATCGAGTGGGAAGGCAGCAATATCAGTAACTTAGGAGAGCTGGATAGACTGCCTCTTCCCTTAGCCAAGATCTTCAAAAAAATGCTGGAAATAGACTCCCAGTATCGATTTAAGACAAGTACAGAAGTGCGTCATGCGCTAAAAGAGGTTTCTGATTCTGAGAAAACAGCGATTATATAAAAAAAATAGCGCAGTCTCCAATCGTTGAAGAGCCGAAAATTTCATTTGTCGCCAAAGCAGCGCTTCTTCTCGTTATGTTGTTTTTTGTTGTTGAAGGCATCTGGCTGTTCGGCGGTGAAGGCATAGGTCGGCTTTTCTAGGTTCAGGTTCTACTAAAAAAGTGAGAAAATCACGCTATGTTTCGGCTTTTTCATTGCTGGCTTCTTTAAGTGCCTCTACAAAGGCTTTTGCCGAATTACTCAAACTGCGGTTGCGGTGATAAACATAGCCGAGTGTGCGGTTAAGCGTTAAATCACTAATGTTTAGAGCAGTTATGGTCTCATCAATCATAGTTCGTGGCAGTACACTCCAGCCTAGACCGATAGAAACCATCATTTTTATTGTTTCAAGATAATTCGTTGCCATTGAAACATTTAGATTAAGATCATGTTCCTGAAACGTTTTTTTGATGATTTGCCCTGTGTAGGTATTCAGGCCAGGCAATATGGCGGTGTATTGGCTGAGCATTGCTATGTCAGCATTGGGTGTACCAGCTAAAGGATGGTCTGGCGCGACGGTAACAACGAGTTCATCTAGCCAAATGGCTTTTTGGTTTAACGGGTTTTTAAGTGTTGGGTCAATACTCGCTGGATCTAAAGTAATTACCCCTAGTTCAATTTTCCCATGCATAACTTGCTCATAGGCTTCTTCTGAATCAATGAAGTCAATATCGAAGTGAACATTGGGGTAGTGTTTGCTGAAGGTTTGTAGCACAGGTGGTAAACGGTGCAAGCCGATGTGGTGGCTAATTCCGATGCTGAGATTACCGCTAACTTCACCCTGTAAATCTGCAATGCTACGTCGCGCATCGAGAACCGCTTGTAGAATTCGCTCCGCTTTAGGGAGTAAAGCTTTTCCTGCTTCGGTCAAATGGACTGTTCTACTGATACGATCAAACAGCCTGCATTGCAGTTGGTTCTCCAGCACGGCTATTCGCTTGCTGACAGCAGGTTGTGTTATATGAAGACTGATGGCAGCGTCTGAAAACGATCGCAAATCCGCCACTTCGACAAACGCCTTTAGATTTTGAGTATCGATAAAATTTCCTCGCTCCATATATAGAGGTGAAGAGTGTAGAGGTGAAGTGCATAGCGTTGAAGTGTAGTGTATTGCTTTTGGTTATCCAATGCATAAAAAATATGAATTTGTTTTATTTGAATGAACAGCCTAAAATATGCTCACTTTAAGAGCGTCAATTGATTTAGCCGAATACCCTTTAGGCTTTAATAGTGAGGTACAAGATGGGCAGAACTTTATACGACAAACTTTGGGATTCCCACTTAGTTAAACAGCGCGACGACGGAACAGCTCTAATATATATCGATCGCCAGCTCGTTCATGAAGTGACTTCGCCACAGGCATTTGAGGGCTTGCGTCTGGCTGGCCGAAAACCGTGGCGAAACTCCGCAAATTTGGCAACCGCCGATCATAATGTCGCCTCGCTTAAATCTGAGCGCGATGGAGGTGTCGAAGGAATTATTGATGAGGTTTCTCGTATTCAGGTAAAAACGCTGAGCGAAAATTGTAAAGAGTTTGAGATTCAGGAATTTGATATTGACGATGTCAGGCAAGGAATCGTGCACGTTATTGGTCCCGAACAGGGCGCGACCTTGCCGGGCATGACCGTTGTATGTGGTGATTCCCACACAGCAACACACGGAGCTTTGGGCGCGCTAGCGCACGGTATTGGTACCTCCGAGGTAGAACATGCACTTGCCACGCAATGTTTAATCCAAAAAAAGATGAAAAATATGTTGGTTAGGGTCGACGGCGAATTGCCCGTTGGAGTCACGCCCAAAGATGTGGTGTTGGCTATTATCGGAAAGATAGGCACTGCAGGCGGCAATGGTCATGCTATCGAATTTGGCGGCAGCGTGTTTCGCGATATGTCTATAGAAGGCCGAATGACTGTCTGTAATATGGCTATTGAAGGAGGTGCACGAGTCGGTATGGTGGCAGTCGATGAAAAAACTATCGATTATGTAAAAGGCAGGCCATTTACGCCCGTTGGTGAAAATTGGACGAAAGCGATCGAACATTGGAAAACGTTACACAGTGATGAAGACGCAGAATTTGACCGTGTCGTGAGTTTGGATGCAGGGTCGATCATTCCGCAGGTTACCTGGGGTAATTCGCCGGAAATGGTTACGGGCATTGACGGTCGAGTTCCTGTTCTTGACGATATTACGGATCCTGTCAAAAAAGCCGCAGCAGCGCGCGCGCTTGAATATATGGGGCTAACAGGTGGAATGGCGATTACCGATATTAAGCTCGATTGCATTTTTATTGGTTCTTGTACGAATTCTCGGATAGAAGATTTACGCGCCGCCGCGGTCATAGTGAAAGGGAAAAAAGTGGCAGAAAGTGTGTCTCGCGCCTTAGTTGTACCGGGCTCCGGATTAGTAAAAAAACAGGCAGAAGCAGAGGGGCTGGATAAAATTTTCATTGCCGCTGGTTTAGAGTGGCGTGAACCTAGTTGTTCTATGTGTTTGGCAATGAACTCAGATAAGCTCGGTGATGGAGAACATTGTGCCTCAACGTCAAACAGAAATTTTGAAGGACGACAGGGTTTTGGTGGTCGCACGCATTTGGTAAGTCCGGCAATGGCTGCCGCAGCTGCGATTGCCGGCCATTTTGTTGACGTGCGGGACGTCGTAAAACTAGCGGAGTCATCGACATGAAAAAATTGAATACTGTCACCGGGATTGTTGCGCCAATGGATCGCGCAAACGTCGATACGGATATGATCATACCAAAACAGTTTTTAAAATCGATTAAACGCACCGGATTCGGGCCGTTCTTATTCGATGAGTTACGGTATCTCGATGAGGGTTATCCAGGTATGGATTGTAGCAACCGCCACCTGAATATGGATTTTCCTCTCAATTTTGAGCGGTATCAAGGTGCAAAAACGTTGTTGGCTCGAGAAAATTTTGGTTGTGGCTCCAGTAGAGAACACGCGCCCTGGGCCTTGGAAGACTACGGTATTAGTGTCATCATCGCGCCTAGCTTCGCCGATATATTCTTCAATAATTGTTTCAAAAATTCAATTTTGCCCATCGTTTTGGACGCAAAAACAGTTGATCGTTTGTTCCAGGAAGTCGCGCAAACTGAAGGTTATGAATTGAAAATTGATCTGGAAACTCAAAGTGTGATTTTACCCAGCGGCGAAACGATTTCATTTGAGGTTGATAGCTTCCGAAAACACTGTTTGTTGAATGGCTTGGACGACATTGGTATTACCTTGCAAGACACCGATGAGATTCATAGTTTTGAAAAACAGTGGAAAGACAGATCTCCCTGGTTATTTGCAGAATCTTAGTTCGCAGTAAATGTACGCGAGCCCAGGTTTGGCATTGTTCGATGGTGATTTTGATAAACATAAACATTTATATTTAGTTTTCTAACGATTGTAGGGGTGTGAGGTGAGTAGGAAAGTCTTAGTTATTTCCGGTGACGGTATCGGTCCTGAAATTACCGTCGAAACGCGAAAAGTATTAGATGTAGTTAATACCAAATTTGACTTAGGTATGGACTTTGACGAGGCATTGCTAGGTGGTGCTGCATTGGACGCAACGGGTGTTCCGATGCCTGAAGAAACATTAGAAAAGGCACGCGCCTCGGACGCAATTTTGTTTGCCGCTATTGGTGGTCCGAAATGGGACGGCGTCGACCGTCAGCTTCGCCCCGAGAAAGGCCTACTACAAATACGCTCGTCGTTGGAGTTATTTGGCAATTTACGACCGGCAATACTCTACCCGCAGTTGGCCGATGCTTCTTCTTTGAAACCGGAAATCGTTTCGGGTCTGGATATACTGATAGTAAGAGAGTTAACTGGAGGGATTTATTTTGGTGAGCCTCGTGGTATCCGAACGCTGGAAAATGGCGAAAGGGAGGGTTATAACACTTATAAATATAACGAATCGGAAATAAGACGTATTGGAAAAATGGCGTTCGAGGCGGCTGGGAAGCGCGGTGGTAAGCTGTGTTCTGTCGATAAATCGAATGTGTTAGAAGCGACAGTATTGTGGCGAGAAATTATGGAGGAAATGGCGCCAGACTATCCTGATGTCCAATTGACTCATATGTATGTTGATAATGCGGCGATGCAGTTAGTGCGCGCTCCCAAGCAGTTTGATGTCATCGTTACGGGCAATATGTTTGGAGATATTTTGTCGGATGCAGCGGCAATGCTGACCGGTTCAATTGGTATGCTGCCGTCCGCTTCTCTGGACTTGAACGGCCGAGGTATGTATGAACCTTGTCACGGCAGTGCTCCTGACATTGCCGGTGAAAACAAAGCAAATCCCCTCGCGATGATATTATCGGCAGCGATGATGTTGCGATACTCTCTCAATGCAGTTGAGGCGGCTAATGCGATTGAAAAAGCTGTGGGAGACGTCTTAGATCAAGGGCTTCGTACTGAGGATATTTATTCAGACGGAACACAGCGAGTAGGCACCAATGCAATGGGTGACGCGGTAGCTAGCGCCCTAAAAGGCAGCTAGTCTCCAGCGTGCATGTTTATCGTTGAGATCTTGTAATTATCTGTCGTTGATCAAGTGAAATAGTTATGTTTAAAGGTAGTGGGAAATGAAAAAAGTAGGTTTTGTGGGCTGGCGTGGGATGGTAGGTTCTGTATTGATGGAGCGTATGTTGGCAGAAGATGATTTTGCCGATATCGATGAGGCAGTATTTTTTACTACGTCTAACGTTGGTGGGCAGGGCCCCAACATTGGTGTTGACATACCGCCTCTTAAAAATGCAACCGACATCGATCAGCTTAAGAAAATGGATGCTATTATTTCTTGTCAGGGAGGCGATTACACGAAAGCTGTTTTTTCCGATTTAAGAGCAGCTGGTTGGAATGGCTATTGGATTGATGCAGCGTCTACCTTGAGGATGTCTGATGATGCGCTAATAATACTCGATCCGGTTAATCTCAATGTGATAAAAGAAGGGTTGGTGAAAGGCGTCAAAAACTTTATTGGTGGCAATTGCACAGTGAGTTTGATGTTGATGGCTATGGGTGGGCTTTTTCGTGAAAAGTTTGTCGATTGGGCTTCAGTCATGACCTATCAAGCTGCCAGCGGAGCCGGCGCAAAAAACATGCGGGAACTGATCCTGCAAATGGGAGCTATCGAGCGTAGCGTAGCTGAAGATATCAGTAACCCTGCCAGTGCCATTCTTGCCATAGATAAGAAAGTCGCCAACGCCATTCGCAGTGAAAATTTTCCTACTCAAAATTTCGGGGCCGCATTAGCCGGTAGTTTGCTTCCCTGGATAGATACGGAAGTAGAAAATGGGCAGAGCCGCGAAGAATGGAAGGGTCAAGCGGAGACCAATAAGTTATTGGGCACATCGGCGATTATACCGGTAGATGGCCTATGTGTCCGAATAGGAGCGATGCGTTGCCACAGCCAGGCATTAACAATTAAATTAAATCGGAATGTTCCGATGAATGAAATTGAAGATATACTAGCTCAGGGAAATGACTGGGTTCGAGTCGTTGCGAACCGGCGTGAACAAAGTCTCGCGGAGTTAACGCCGGCAGCTGTTACCGGTTCGTTATCTGTACCAGTCGGACGATTGCGTAAAATGAATATGGGACCAGAGTATTTGTCGGCGTTTACAGTAGGCGATCAGTTGTTGTGGGGTGCTGCAGAACCTTTGCGTAGGATGTTGCGATTATTAATTGAGCAATGATTAGGCATGATACAAACGTTGTGTAAGCTACTTCTTTGGATATTTACCAGATGGCCGCTTGGACCGATGGCTCGGTTTGTGCTCTAAGTCAAAAAAAAGGAGATTTTCGTTGGTAAAATGCCCTCGCATCGTTAGGTGCTCTTGCCAAAAAGCTATTTCTAAACTAATACTTACGTCAATAAGTAAATATGTATTCGAGCTTTTCATCGGGTTGGCTAAAAAGTAGCCTGCGTGATGTTTCGCGTGTAACTATATCAACAAAAGCTAGACGTAAATTTTTTTATTCGATGATATTTGCACAAAATTAAAAACTTAATATAAAAAATGTTGTAAAGGCAAGGGGAGTTATTATGGTACGTAAAAAGCTTGCAGTGGTGGTAGCAGCTTTAGGTGCTTTTCAAACAGGAATGGTTAGTGCTCTGGGCATGGGGGAATTCTCCCTCAATTCATCACTCAATCAGCCTTTAGACGCTGAAATTCGACTTCTCAATACTCGTGACCTAGATAAAGAGCAGGTGCGAATCTCCTTAGCTAAGTCCGCAGATTTTAAGCTTTCGGGAGTCGATCGGGATTTTTTCCTAACGAATATAAAATTTGTCGTTGAGCTTGATGGCGATGGAAATGGCGTTGTAAAACTAACAACAAAAGAACCGGTTGTTGAGCCATTCCTCAATTTTTTGCTAGAGACCCGCTGGCCAACCGGTCGTTTGCTGCGCGAATATACGGTATTGCTCGATCTTCCCGTCTTCAGCGAGAGTGGCTCCCAGGGTATTAGCGCAGCGTTGAGTCAGCAAAGTCAGTCGGGAGGTCGAGATCCGGACTTGGTTGAGACATCTGCTTCAGTTTCGACAATGTCTTCGGCGCGACAAGCATCGATGGACTCTGAATTACGTCCCGGCGAAACATATCGAGTAGAAAGTGATGACACACTGTGGAAAATTGCAGCGAAAAGTCGCCCCTCCAGGGATGTGTCTATTCAGCAGACCCTTGTTGGGATTCAGCGAATCAATCCGCGAGCCTTTATGGGCGGAAACATCAACAGACTAAAAGCGGGCTCAGTGCTGCGACTGCCAACAGAAGACGAAATTGACGGTATTTCTGGTAAAAGCGCAGTTCGAGAAGTAGCCAATCAAAACCGGGCCTGGAGGGCGGGTGACGATTCTACCCCGATGACCGATGTCCAGCTGGATGCGACAGATCAAGAAGAAAGTCCCGATACTAACTATGAAGAGCAGGGTAGGCTAAGTATTGCTACTAGCGGCGACAGTGACGAAGGCGATTTCATTGATGGAGATGGCGGTCAAGGCGGGAGTGAAACACTTCGAAATGAATTAGCGGTCACCGAAGAAACCTTGTCAAAAGTTGAACGAGAAAATGGAGAGCTAAAGTCCCGTCTCGATGGTATGGAAGACAAGATTGTCACGCTGCAAAGACTCTTGGAGCTAAAAGATGATCAATTAACGGCAATGCAAAGTGAGTTTTCACAGGGGGAGTCCGAAGAAGAGTCACTAGCGTCAACGACAGAAGAGCCTGGTCTTGAAAACGAGACGGAAACAGCTTTGGCGCCGCTGGTCAAGCCGGCCGCGAAAGCTGTTCCTAAGTCGGTGATGAAGAAGCCTGAGCCGACCTTTTTCGAAAAGTATATTAGTAGCCCTGTGTATAGCGGTGGTGCAGCTCTGCTGATTCTGATTATTGCAGCTTTAGTATTTATTCGTCGGCGGAAAACTGACGAGGAAGTGATGCTCGTTCCGGTGGAAGAGTTGGACGATGAACCAGATGACGGAATTCTGGACGAATTGTCTCTCGATCAAGAAATTGAACCTGAAGCGACGGTCATTATTCACGATGATCTGGAAACCGAGTCTGAAGAGGATATTACCGATCAGTTAGTCGCTGATCTAGAAGCAACAATTGTATCTGAAAAAGCGGAAAGTAGTGTTGAAACCGACAAAACTGTGGCTTCGGGAGCGGCAGGTGTTCAGTCTGAAATAGGGGATGTCATCGCAGAGGTTGATATTTATATCGCCTATGGACGTTTCCAACAAGCGGCGGAGCTGCTTACTAATGCTATCGCACAGGAACCCAATCGCAGTGATTTGCAGATGAAATTGCTACAAGTATATCTGGAAACTCGCGATAAGCTGTCTTTCCAAAAGCAATACCTTTCTCTGTATGCCTTAGGCGACGAAAATGCGATTGTTGAAGTTAAGGAGTTGTTGTCTACGGTTGATGGAGTATCAGATTGGTTGGATGACCTACCCGGTGAAAGCGTTAGTTCCGATCTGGACGATCTATCTTTAGAAAGTGATTTGTCGGAAGCAGATTTTGATCTTGATGAGGAGCTCGAAATAGATCTGGAACTCGATGAAGATATGGATTCAACGGTTATTCTAAATCCTAGCATCTCGGCACAAAGTGAAGACTCTTCCGATCTCGAAGAATTGGATTTGGATTTGGATCTGGATCTGGATTTAGAAAGTGATTTCCTGAGCGGCGACACAGCCATGCAGTCTGGCACTGTTGATCTTGACGAACAGCGGGATGATGACTTTGGTGAGTTGGCGATGGATGAAAAACTCGTCGACAAAGGATTGGACTCAGAGCTTGAAGATCTATCCCTCGATGAATCTGGTGAGTTGAGTCTTGACTACAATATCGGGAAAGACGATATAAATAGCTTGGACGATCTTGATCTGGATGCAGTCCTTGATGGCGATGAGCTCGATTTGGACTTAGGAGATCTAGAAAATTCTGACTTAAGTGATTTAGATTTAGGTGGATTTGATGCTCTTGAAGAATCCGACCTTGGTGATCTTGACGTCAGAACTATTGATAAAGACAATACTGCTGATCTCGATCTTGGGATTCTAGACTCAAATGAAAGTTCTGAGTTGGATGAGTTAGGTGAGTTGGGCGAATTAGGAGAGTTGGGAGATCTTGGAAACTTCGAGGAAAATGCAAAGCCTGAACTCGGTGATCTTGATCTGGGAGACTTTGGCTCAAACGAAATCTCTGATTTCGGTGAATTAGAAAAGAGTGAACTCGATCTCGGAGATCTTGAGACGGAAGTGCCATCAGATTCGGGCGATTTTGATCTTGGCGAGCTCGATCTTGATGATCTCGATGTGGGAGATTCTTCGAGCGCAGAGGCATTATCGAGTCTGTCGGATGAATCGTCAGAGGAAGAAGTTTTTGACTTAGATTTGTCCGATGGAGATCTTGATCTCGATCTTGATCTCGACGATTTAAGTGATGGCGATTTGGGTGACCTTGCTGCTGAATTTGACGATAAGGGTGCTGAGCCTGAAAGTGGCTTGGACATCGGTGGTGTCGATGATGAGCTGGAAGAAGATTTGGCCTTCGAAAATTTTGAGTCATTGGGGGGCAATTTAGATGATGAAGGTGGCACTAGTGATTCGGTAAAGGAAGGGTTAGAAATCGAAGACCTTCATTTCGAGTCAGACTTGCCAGGTAGCGGTCTGGAAGAAGAAAATCTGGATGCTGATTTAACTACGGATATTGATGTAGTTAAGGAAGTGGATCTGAATAAATCAGACGATATCGCAGATAGTCTAGCGTCAGATGAAATGACGGGGCAGGAGAGTTTTGATGCGCCCGTGGGTGAAATGGATGACGAAGATGATTTCGAATTTCTGTCCGACGCCGATGAAGTTGCAACTAAGCTCGATCTTGCTCGCGCCTATATTGATATGGGTGATACTGAAGGAGCAAGGGATATACTAGACGAAGTTCTTCAGGAAGGAAGTGCTGAGCAAAAACTAGAAGCCGATGCCTTGATTGAGCGCATCGATTAATCCAAATGGCGTGGCACGGAAGTATTTGGATATAAACGTCTTAATGTAGCCAGTAGAGTGCTAATAAGTTGTCGAAAGGTGGCTTGTTAGTACTTAATAAAATGATTTTTCTGACTGTGAATTCTCTTCAGTGCGCTCTACAACTCAAATAATCTATGTTTGCTAATGGTTTAATCGATCCAGCAATGGATATAATGTCTCTTTTTACTAAAAGATGATAACCAATGGGTAAGCACACATTTTCTACAATGACGCAGCTCGGCGACAGGGTTGCCATGGCTGTCAGCTATAATGGCAGCGCGTACCATGGGTGGCAAAGCCAAAGAAAGGTCCAAGTGCCGACGGTCCAGGAAGAGCTTGAAAAAATCTTAAGTCAGATTGCGAATGAGTCAGTGGTAGTTCAATGTGCAGGAAGGACAGATTCTGGTGTCCACGCAAGTCACCAAATAGTTCATTTTGATAGTCCGGTCGATCGACCCGAACGAGCTTGGGTTATGGGTTCAAATACAAAGCTGCCTAGTGATATCGCTGTGCAATGGGCGCGACCTGTGGATAAGAAATTCCACGCGCGTTTTTCGGCTACCGCCCGTCGCTATCGTTACATCATTTTGAATACGGCGGCTCGAACTTCAATATTATCGGGCGGTGTCACAAGGGTAAGCCGGGACATTGACGAATCTAGTATGCATTTGGCTGCCCAGTCGCTTGTCGGTGAGTTGGACTTTACCTCTTATCGAGCGGCCGCCTGTCAGTCGAAAACGCCCATGCGTAACGTTCATAATATTACGGTAAGTAGGCGTGGAGACATGGTTATTATCGATATAGAGGCGAATGCCTTTTTGCATCATATGGTACGAAACATCGCAGGTGTTCTTCTCGAAATTGGTACTGGTGGCAAAAAAGTATCGTGGGCAGGAGAGGTTTTGGCAGCTCGAGATCGAACCGTAGGTGCGCCTACAGCTTCCCCTCATGGATTATATCTGGTCGCTGTGAATTACCCCGATCACTTTGGCTTGCCCGCAATCGTCCCCGGGCCATTTTTTATGGCAGATTAGTCGCGGATACGTTATTTAATTGTTTCGATACGAATAAAGCGACGCCTGTTTGAGTAAAGTCAGTGACGGATTTTAGAGCGATATTCGCGGTAGTTTATCGCTTATATTACCTTTGTTTAACGGGGGCATTATTGCCATAGTTCAGTCCACCTCACGTTTTTTAGTTTTCGGACTTATAGCGTTAGGTATGTTGCATTCTGTCGATCAAATTTGATCGGCACTAAAATTAAATATTGTCTTTGTGGTCCCGACGGAGGAGACATAACGCAACAGTATTTGTTAAGATAGCTGCCCTGATGTCCTCGCTCTGGTAATACAGATTGGCGACATCGACCGACTGTTCTATTTTGTCACAATGATTGTCCCGGTGAGACTTCTTGTGATGATTTGATTGATATTTCGACAACTGGCGTAACACTGCTGTCGATAGTTAGCTTTGGGGTCTCCCTATATCTTTTAACAGGATTAACTATTCTCTAATTTGTATTAGAGTTGGAATTTAATGTGGGCCATACGCGTATTAAAATATGCGGAATTACATCGTATGAAGACGCTCTTACCGCTATTTCAGCTGGAGCAGATGCCCTGGGTTTTGTGTTTTGGGAGGGTAGTGCAAGAGCGGTCAATTTTGACCAAGCGCGGAAGATTTGCGAGAGACTACCTCCATTCGTCAGTACCGTTGGTTTGTTGGTCAATGCGGAGCCAAAATATGTCGATGAATTATTGCGCACGGTTCCCATTCATTTGTTGCAATTTCACGGAGATGAAACATCAGGTCAATGCCAGCAGTTCGGAAAGCCATTTTTAAAGGCCATACGGATGCGTCCCGATCTTGATATAGAAAAAGAAATAGTGGCCTACTCTGCGGCCAATGGCGTACTGCTCGATGCGTATCGCAAAGGAATACCTGGTGGAACCGGAGAAAGTTTTGATTGGGGACGCATCCCCGTTGAGTACCGTAGTCAGATTATTTTAGCGGGAGGTTTGACGGAGCTTAATGTTGGGCAAGCGATAAACTGCGTTCGACCCTACGCGGTAGATGTAAGCGGCGGTGTGGAAATGTCACCCGGAGAAAAGGACAGTAATAAGGTAGAAAGGTTTGTCAGAGCAGTGAAGGAAGCTGATAACCATTAGTATCCACACTTCTTGCTAATACATTTCGCGAAAATTCAATGGATAGATAGGCAAAATTAGCGAGTATTCGCTAGACAGGTAAATCAGCAACTTAACAAAGTGCAAAGAGAGACATTTAGCGTGAGTAAAGACAACAAAGTAATCGATTATACCGCCTTTCCTAATGAGCACGGACATTTTGGCCCCTATGGAGGTCGATACGTTTCAGAAACCCTGATTCACGCACTGGATGAATTGGAGTCAACGTATAGAAAACTGTCTGGAGATCCCGGTTTTCAAGCTGAATTCGATAAAGATTTGGCGCATTACGTCGGTAGGCCGTCTCCGCTATATTTTGCGGAGCGGTGGACGAAGCAGGTGGGTGGTGCCAGAATTTTTTTAAAGCGTGAAGATCTGAATCACACCGGTGCTCATAAAATCAATAATTGTATTGGGCAAGCTCTTCTTGCCAAATTTATGGGTAAGAAAAGAATTATTGCAGAAACCGGCGCGGGTCAGCATGGCGTCGCTACCGCAACAATTGCCGCACGCATGGGCTTGGAATGCCATATTTTCATGGGCGAAGAAGATATTCAGCGTCAAACCCTCAACGTGTATCGCATGAAACTACTGGGTGCTGAAGTGATACCGGTCACATCGGGTTCTCGAACGCTAAAAGATGCAATGAATGAGGCAATGCGCGATTGGGTCACCAATGTCGACGATACTTATTACATTATTGGAACTGTCGCTGGACCCCATCCTTACCCTCTTTTAGTGCGTGATTTTCAATCTGTGATTGGTCGCGAGGCTCGAGCTCAATGTCTTGAATTGACGGGAGAGCTACCGCACGCTTTGGTGGCGTGTGTCGGTGGCGGTTCTAACGCCATAGGGCTGTTTCATCCATTTTTATCCGATGAAACGGTTAAAATGTTTGGTGTTGAAGCGGGTGGACACGGGATAGAAAGCGGCCAACATGCAGCGCCACTCAATGTCGGAGAGCCCGGTATTTTACACGGAAACAAAACCTATCTAATGCAGGATGCTAATGGGCAAATAATAGAAACTCATTCGGTTTCTGCAGGATTAGATTATCCCGGAGTAGGGCCAGAACATTCATGGTTAAAAGATATCCATAGGGTCGAGTACGTAGTTATCAATGACAATGAAGCTTTAAGCGCTTTTCGACAGCTCACACAAATTGAAGGGATTATGCCTGCGCTCGAGTCTAGTCACGCACTTGCCTATGCAGAAAAGCTTGCGGCAACGATGGATAACGATCAGGTCATTATTGTTAATCTGTCGGGAAGAGGGGACAAAGATATCCATACTGTTGCCGGGATTGATGGGATTAGCATTTGACCGCGATTGCGATCGGGGAAATAGTAAAAAAATATTACATAAATCGCGAGGATATAGAGTGAGCCGTATTAAAGTCTGTATGCAAAAGTTAAAAAACGAAGGACGAAAAGCGCTTATACCGTATATCGTTGCGGGAGACCCGACGCCGGAGTTCACAGTTCCAATGCTTCACGCATTAGTGGCTAGCGGCGCAGATATATTGGAAATAGGCGTGCCGTTTTCCGATCCGATGGCCGAAGGTCAGGTTATTCAGTTGGCCCATGAGCGCGCTTTAGTACACAACGTTGGGCTGAAAGATGTATTAGCCATGGTAGGAGAGTTTAGACAAACTGATGACAAAACACCTATCGTGTTAATGGGATACGCAAACCCTGTTAGTCATATGGGGTATCAATTGTTTGCCGATCGAGCTGCAAAAGCAGGTGTGGATGGGTTGTTAACTGTAGATCTGCCGCCAGAAGAAGCTAGCGACTTAAATGAGATATTAAAGGGAGTCGCTATCGATAGTATTTTCCTAATTGCACCCACTACGACCGAGGAACGAATCAAATCGATTTCCGAAATGGCGACAGGTTACTTGTATTACGT
The DNA here is from genome assembly GCA_047623245.1 of Oceanicoccus sp. Lineage (GTDB taxonomy): Bacteria > Pseudomonadota > Gammaproteobacteria > Pseudomonadales > Dasaniaceae > Oceanicoccus. The sequence continues at coordinate 14,671 of JBLHNZ010000002.1, forward strand.
TTCACTAAAAGGTGTCACAGGGGCAGGTAACCTAAATGTCGAGGCTGTGCGTAGTCGAGTAGATGCAATAAAATTAATAACAGATCTGCCGTTGACAGTGGGGTTTGGTATTAAAGATGTTGAGTCTGCTACGGCTATTTCGGCATTGGCCGAAGGCGTTGTGGTGGGAAGCGCGTTAGTGGGCAGTATTCATGAGTTAGTGCAGCGAATGGAGCAAAAATCGGCAATTGAAGAATCAGTTAAACTGATTAGTGATATGCGAGAAGGTATCGATCAGAGCTAGGAGGGAGTTATCGGCCGCGGGCTTTCGAAATTAGGAATTATCTTATGCGTCAGAAATGTTACGGTTTTATTGTCTTATGAGACGCGCTCTGTATCGACGATTGAATAAGAAATATTGAGATCGGTTTTCGTTTAGCCTTGGTTTATCTCGGTATAGCAACAGATTCATGTAATAAACTAAGCGCATTTATCGGAAGTGCGTTTTTGGCGGTTGGAAATTAGATGCGCTTTAATAGTTTGCAGGAATGGCTAAATTGGCTTGAATCCTCACACCCCAAAGAAATTGAATTGGGTTTAGAGCGATCCGCTAAGGTGGCGCAGGCCCTGGATCTCAATTTCAATAACAGTAAAATAATAACTGTAGCCGGAACCAATGGGAAAGGTTCTTGTGTCGCCGTGCTAAATGCTCTATTAACGGGGGCTGGATACAAGGTCGGTGCCTTTACATCGCCGCATTTTCTCGATTATAACGAACGTATAATGGTTAATGGAGTACCGGTAAGTGATGAAGAAATATCTGCGTCATTTGAACGCATCGATCAGCGTAGGCAAACAACTTCCTTAACCTATTTTGAATTCGGCACACTTGCCGCACTGGACATTTTTAGCCGTAATAATTTGGATGTTATTATTTTAGAGGTTGGCCTTGGTGGAAGGCTTGACGTCGTTAATATTGTCGACGCTGATGTTGCGGTCATTACCAGTATCGATATTGATCATGTAGATTGGCTTGGGTCCGATCGGGAATCAATTGGCGCAGAAAAGGCTGGTGTCTTTAGGACCTCAGCCCCGGCTATTTGCGCAGACCCAAATCCTCCTGAAAGCATATCTAGAATCGCCAAAGCTTTGGGTTGTCGCTTATTATTATGGGGTGAACAGTTTAAGCTCTCGGCTTCTCAGCCATCGTCTTCCGTATGTAATTGGGTTGGGGAGGATCTAGCTGGACGGGAAGTATCCCTAAGTAATATGGAGTTGCCACCATTACCGCTGGGCAGTATTGCTGCTGCGATACAGGTAATTGAAATTTTGTCCTTGGGCGATAGTCCTTTGGGTCGCCAGATAGACTACCGGAGATTAAAAGATATCCGCTTGCCCGGTAGATTTCAACAGTTGCTTTTTAACAAGAGGCAGGTGGTACTGGACGTTGCACATAATCCTGCTGCCGCTGCGCATTTGGAGCGTCAATTGTTATTGTCTCCCATCGAAGGACGAACATTTGCGTTGGTTGCCATGATGCTAGACAAAGACGCAGCAGGTATAATAGAGCCATTGGTAAATGTGTTTAGTGGCTGGTTTTTAGGCGATTTAGGCGACAATCCACGCGCTAGAAAAGCTTCAGATTTAGAAAATATCATACGGTCGCATACGGATAGTCCTATTACGAGATGCGTGAATATCAGTGAAGCCTTTTATCGAGTGCACGAGTTAATGGAAGAGACCGACAGACTGATCGTATTTGGGTCATTTTTCACCGTTGCCGAGGTGATGACATTAATCGGCAAGGATAGTGGGGAAAATCTTGTCAGTTTTTCATGTGGGGACATTGATCATGAATGATGGATTTAGGCAGCGCTTAGTTGGAGCGATTGTATTGGCATGCGTTACATTGATTTTATGGCCCATAATTTTTTCAGATGTTAGTAATCTCATCGTTGACAGACGGAGTCAAATACCGCCCCTGCCTGCCTTTGAAAAATATAGCACGCCGCAACCAACGCGACCCACAAATATTGACCCTGTGGTCGACTATTCTACTGAAATGGCAAATATTGAAAGGAGGTCTAATCAATCGAGGGAAAATACTCCGCAGGAGGGTATAGCTATTGAACGGGTCGAAAATACCGAAAAGCCTATTTTGGATCAACGCGGTCTTCCAGTTTCATGGGTCATTCAAGTTGCCAGCTTTACAAAAAAACACAATGCCGATGAAGTGAAACTTGCATTGCAGGAGAAGGGATTTAAGGCCTATGCGCGGGAAGTTACTACGAGCGAAGGTTTGTCTACAAGAGTATTTGTTGGGCCCAAACTGACAAAGAAAGCATTGAAAAATGATCAGAAAAAGATCGATAAAATGTTTTCTCTTGAGTCAATAATTGTGCCTTTTGTGCCGTGACCTAGCAACAACATGCGAGTGGTCTCTAACGGTGAGTTAATTGGTGCATACGCGAACAGACTATCGCGTTATAGAGAAAGATTTGGTAAGGCGATGGAAATCTACGATGGAGTACTGGTAGTAGCTCTGCTAGAATTTGCCCGCGTCGGGGTGGCGCACGTTGAAAATACTCACTAGTAAATGAATAGTAAAAAATATGACTCTAATGAATTGGGCTGATTGGGCTATTGTTGGAATAATTGGTATTTCCAGCTTGATTAGTATTGCGCGTGGGTTTGTAAAAGAAGCCATTTCCCTTGCCATTTGGGCTGTGGCTTTTTTTGTTGCTGTCACTTTTCATGAACGGTTGGCCGTTTTATTACAGGATTCTGTTCAGTCTGCATCACTTCGATATCTTTTATCATACGTTTCCCTATTTATTGCGACCCTGATTGTTGGCTCAATGGTTAAGTATCTGACAGGACAGTTAGTGAAAATGACAGGGCTTAGTGGCGCTGATCGTATGTTGGGTGTGGCTTTTGGCCTAAGTCGCGGTATTATCATAGTAATGGCTATATTAATCTTTTTGCCAATGGGATTTCCTATCGATCAGGAACCTTGGTGGCAGCAATCAATTCTTATTCCTGAATTCTTGTTAATGGAGCAGTGGTCAAAAGACACATTTAATTTCATTTTAGACTCAATAAGTCAGGTAGCTAGCGTATAATCGCCAATTGTTATTAGCTCTATCAGTTTGAATTTCCCCATAGCGCTTCTGGATGAGCTGTGGGTAGCGGTGTTTTTGCTTTTATTGGTCAGGACGACCTTTGAAATCGTCATGTATTGAAGAGGTTTAAACAATGTGCGGCATTGTTGGTATCGTAGCAAAATCGAACGTAAATCAAGAGCTTTATGACGCTCTCACGGTACTACAGCATCGAGGACAGGATGCTGCAGGCATTGTGACTTGGTCAGAAGGTAGGCTAAACCAGAGGAAAGGGAACGGACTAGTCAACGACGTTTTCCGAAGACGTCACATGGAAAGCCTGCAGGGTAATGCGGGGATCGGCCATGTTCGGTACCCTACCGCAGGCGGTTCGAGTCCCGCTTTGGCGCAACCTTTCTACGTTAATTCTCCCTACGGTATTAGCCTTGCTCATAATGGCAACCTGACGAACACCGAAGATCTTAGTCGCGAGTTATTTCGTTCCGACTTGCGCCATCTCAATACAAATTCAGATTCGGAAGTGATTCTAAATATTTTCGCTCACGAATTACAGTGTCTAGGAAAGCTAAGCCCTAGTGCCAGTGATATTTTTGAGGCCGTTAGCGGCGTTCACAAGCGTTGCCGCGGTGGTTATGCTGTTGTTAGCCTCATTGCAAATTATGGAATAGTCGCTTTTAGAGACCCTTGTGGCATTAGGCCCATTGTGTTTGGGTCTCGGGAAAGTAGTCAGGGTAAAGAATATATGATTGCCTCTGAGAGCGTAGCTTTAGATGTACTTGGGTTCAAGCTAGAGCGTGATATCGCTCCCGGTGAGGCCGTATTTATCGACTTTGAAGGAAACTTCCATAGTCACCAGTGCGCCGAAAAGACCATCACATCTCCCTGTATCTTTGAGCATGTTTACTTTGCGCGGCCAGACTCAATCATGGATGGGGTTTCCGTCTACAAAACGCGTCTACGCCAAGGCGAAAAACTAGCTGAGAAGGTTGCGCGGTTGCGCCCCGATCACGATATCGACGTTATTATTCCTATTCCGGACTCCAGTAGAATTGCAGCACAGTTGATGGCTCACAATTTGGATATCAAATTTAGAGAAGGCTTAATCAAGAATCGCTATATTGGTCGTACCTTTATCATGCCGGGGCAAAGTCAGCGAAAGAAGTCGGTGCGCCAGAAGTTAAATGCGATTAGCCTCGAGTTTAGCGGAAAAAACGTTATGCTTGTGGATGACTCGATAGTGAGAGGTACTACCTGTAAACAAATTATTCAGATGGCTAGAGATGCCGGTGCAGCAAAAGTATATTTCGCATCTGCTGCACCTCCGGTTCGATATCCCAATGTTTATGGTATCGATATGCCAGCTGCTGATGAGTTAATAGCTCATGGCCGAACTGAAGAAGAAATATGTGAATTGATTGGCGCCGATTGGCTGGTTTATCAAGATATTGATGACTTAGTTGTAAGCTCTCAGGACGGAAACCCCGAAATCTCGCAATTCGATTGCTCCGTTTTTGATGGGAATTATATTACAGGCGATGTTGATCAGGAGTATCTAGACAAATTGGCAGCGGCGCGGAGCGATACGAGCAAGCGGCTGAACGACTATAACGAAGACGACGAGACTGTAATCGACCTTCATAATGATGGTGCACAATAATAGTCCTGATGAACCCATAGGCCGTGCGTATATTACGAAGACATTAGAGTAAAACTGATAAAGTGTAGAACATGTCACAACGAGACGAAGACCAGTACGAAGCACTAAAACAAGCGAAAATTGATACACTAGCGATTCGGGCAGGTCATGTGCGATCTGCCGAAGGAGAGCACTCAGAAGCTATCTATGCGACGTCCAGCTATGTTTTCGAAAGTTCGGCGCACGCTGCGGCTCGATTTTCCGGAGATGAAGACGGCAATGTCTATTCCAGATACACCAATCCAACGGTCCGTACTTTTGAGGAGCGTTTGGCTGCTCTCGAGGGAGCAGAAGCTGGGGTTGCAACGTCTTCAGGTATGGCTGCGATCCTAAGTACTTGCATGGCTTTATTGAAATCGGGTGATCATGTTATATGTTCGCGAAATGTGTTCGGCACAACCACTAATTTATTTCTCAAATATCTTGGCAAGTTTGGCCTTGAAGTCACATTCGTAGACTTGACTAATCTGGATGACTGGAAGGAAGCGGTTCGGGATAATACCCGGTTACTCTTTTGTGAAACCCCGTCTAATCCCATAGGCGAAGTAGCTAATTTAACCGCCTTGTCTGAAGTGGCAAAAAGTTGCGACAGTCTTTTCGTTGTTGATAATTGCTTTTGTACACCGGCTTTGCAGCGCCCGATAGATTTCGGAGCAGATTTAGTTGTCCACTCAGCAACCAAATATCTCGATGGGCAAGGTAGATGCATGGGCGGTTGCGTAGTGGGGCGTAAGGAACACATCTCGGAAATAGTTGGTTTTTTGCGTACGTGTGGACCAACAATGAGTCCGTTTAACGCTTGGGTTTTTCTAAAAGGTCTAGAGACATTACGACTGAGAATGGATGCGCATTCTGAAAATGCTTTGGCAATGGCAATTTGGCTTGAGAGTCAAAGTGCGATAGAAAAAGTGTATTATTCCGGGCTCGATTCCCATCCGGGAAAAGCATTGGCGACTCTCCAACAAAGAGCATTTGGTGGCGTACTTTCATTCTGCGTAAAAGGCGGCAAGGCCGCTGCTTGGCGTTTCATTGATGCAACGCGTATATGTTCACTAACGGCAAACTTAGGTGATGTAAAAACAACCATAGTTCACCCTGCTACAACAACACATGGCAGACTAAACGACGCGCAACGTGCAGAAGCCAAAATATCAGATAACCTAATTCGATTAGCTGTAGGTCTAGAAGATTTGTCAGATTTAAAAACGGATATGATCAGGGGCATAAACGCATTGTGAACTGCTTTATTGTTGTTCGCCATTTAACAGGGATATCATTCTTTTACCTGAGCTAACTTAGAGTTTTTCTGTATTTTCTTTGATGTTATTTCTTGAAGATGGCTTTCTGAATGAAAGGAAAGAGAAGCAACATCTATACGGTTGCCGATTATCTCGATGGCTTTTAGCCCATTTGGTATTTCCTTTTCCACATTCCCAATTAATCCGGGTTTTTCTTCCTGTTTGCAGTTAGATCTCAAAGTTAATTACGATGCTACAATTCAAAAATTGTAATACCAAACGATTTTGCGGTAGCTTAATTTAGTTTTCAGAGTATAGGATATCTTATGCAAAAGCTGATTGAGCGCGCTGTTGCTGAAGTTGGCACAGTATTGTTGGGTAAAGATACACAAGTTCGCATGGCAATTTGTTGTTTGTTGGCGAAAGGACACCTACTGATTGAAGATCTGCCCGGAATGGGGAAAACAACGTTGTCCAATGCTTTAGCTCGTGTATTGGGGCTTGATTATAAACGCGTACAATTTACCAGTGATTTGCTGCCAGCGGATATTTTAGGTGTATCCATTTTTAATCGCGACACTGCAAATTTCGAATTTATTCCGGGCCCCATATTTACCCAGGTTCTACTTGCAGACGAAATTAACCGAACCACACCAAAAAGCCAAAGCGCATTACTGGAGGCAATGGAGGAAGGTCAGGTCACGATTGAGGGTGAAACCCGTGAACTTCCGGCGCCTTTTTTCGTGATAGCCACCCAAAACCCCTCAACTCAATCCGGTACGTATCCTTTGCCAGAGTCGCAATTGGACCGTTTTTTAATGCGCTTGTCTTTAGGTTATCCCGACCCGGCAGCGGAACGAAAATTGTTGATAGGCGACGATACAAAAAAGCGACTGTTAACTTTGCAAAATATAATTTCGAAACATGACTTGGTTGCTATTCAGAAAGCGGTTGAAGACATTCACTGTTCCGACAGTTTGTTAGATTATGTACAAAGAATTATAGAACTCACTAGAAACAGCGCAGATTATGCTTTTGGCTTGTCTCCCAGAGGCGCATTGGCTTTGTTAAATTGCGCAAAAACATGGGCCTTGATGGCTGGACGTGGTCATGTAGTTCCCGAAGATGTTCAAATGGTGTTGCCGTCTGTCGTCGAACACAGATTGTGTACATCACTCGATTATCGTAGTGAAAATAAGGGTTTGTCGCAACGACTATTGGAACAGGTAGAAGTAATGGTATAGGGCCATGTTTTCAAAAGTAAAAGAAAGGTTTAAGTTAATTATAAGATCCCGGTATTTGCGGTGGATAAATCGTCGGATACCCTCCAGTCGTTCGATAACCCTCAATCAAAAACGCATATTTATTTTTCCATCAAAACCAGGCCTCTGGTTTTTCGCATGTTTGTTAGTCATGCTTCTCGCCGCGATAAACTACGAAAATAATATGGCTTTCGCGTTGGTTTTTTTCTTGGCAAGCTTGTTTGTCGTCACTATTCTCCATACCTTCGGAAACTTGTCCGGGCTCACTATTACGGCGATAAGAGCTCTTCCATCTTTCGTGGGTGACAGTGTTGAATTCCAATTGTTGGTGTCTCGCCAAGGTCAGAGAAATTATTTTGATATCGAATTTTCATGGCCTGAAAGCGAAATTGAAATTGTTACTTTGAAAAATAAAAGTGAACAGCTCTTAAGATTGCATTTACCTGCGAAGGAGCGCGGATTTTTTACTCCTGATAGAGTCCTTGTGGAAACTCAATATCCTATTGGTTTGTTAAGAGCATGGACATGGATAGCGTTGGATATCGGCGCCGTAATTTATCCCAAACCAATGGCAAGTGAATTAATCGCTAGCTCTACGTCTGATCGGGATGAGGGTGAGGTTATTCCTGTGAGCGGAACCGATGATTTCTATCAGTTTCGAGAATACCAAGTTGGAGATCCTCTAAAACACATTCATTGGAAGAGCTTTTCGAAAGGGCAAGAATTGCAAACTAAGCAGTTTGCTTCTTATCGTGAACAACGGTTATGGCTGGACTGGGATAATTTTTCGGGAGATGTTGAAAAGAGATTAGAGAATATTTGTTATTGGGTACTAAAGCTTGAGAGGGAAGATAGTGAATATGGTATTCGTCTCCCAGGGTTAGAAATTCAACCAAATCATGGAACTTTACATCAAGAAAAAGTGTTATCTGCGCTGTCATTATATCGTTTTGGCGGAGATCCGAAATGAGTATCTCATGGGAAATCCCCCGCAATTGTCTTGCCTGGATCCTGATTTCTCAAATTGCATTGATCATTCCTCATGTACAAAGGCTGCCGTGGTGGGTTTTGGCTGTGTATGCCTGTTGTGCGTTGTGGCGAGTGATGGTCTATCAGGGACGATGGTCTTTTCCTCCGAAATCCATTAAAGGATTGTTCTCGATATTGTGCTTTTATGGAATCTATCAAAGCTACGGCACTATGATAGGTATGGAACCCACCGTGGCATTGTTGATTTCTGGGTTTTCACTTAAATTATTGGAAGTTGTGAGTCGGCGTGACGTTTACGTTATTCTTTTCTTGGCCTATTTCGTCGCCTTGACGGAATTTCTTTTTGATCAGGATTTTCTTGTTTCAGCTTTCGTTTTCTTTACTGTGATGCTAATTACGACAGCACTCGTTGCCTTACATCAACGTGGCTATGACAGAGTGGATACAATTAGTTTCCGGAAAACTGCTGTTCTGTTCGTGCAGGCCGTACCGTTGATGGTTGTCTTATTCATCGTTTTTCCACGATTCGAACCTCTGTGGAAAGTTCCGATGCCGTCGCACCAAGCGCAATCGGGAGTGAGTGATTCTATGTCTCCAGGCGACATTTCCGATTTGGCACAAAGTGGAGATCTCGCTTTCAGAGCCATTTTTGAATCGGAAATTCCGACGCGCGACAAACTATATTGGCGTGGGTTGGTTATGTCAGATTTTGACGGACGGACTTGGCGGCAGGGCCGTCTAAAAAAAGAGTTTCTTTCTGAAGAGCAAGAACGAGTCGTTCGTCGTTCACTTCGGGAGCCACTCCGCTATAGTGTTATTCAGGAAGCATCACATCAACCTTGGTTGTTTAACTTAGCTTTGGCTTATAGTACCGACGAAAATACGGTGGCGGTCAATGATTTTAGGCTTGTTTGGAAAGGTGATATTCACTCGCGAGTGAAATACGAGGTGATTTCCGACATTCATGCGCCTATCGAGCCAATAGCTAGCAAGAAAACTCGTCGATATGAAACTGAGTTACCTTTCTCTGGCAACCCTGAGTCACGTGCGTTTGCTCAGGACTTGTTCGCTGCGTCTAATGACGAAAGAGCTTTTATAGACTCCGTTCTCACTTATTATTTTCGGGAAGAGTTTAGCTATACATTAAAACCACCGTTGTTGGGCAATGACAGTATTGACGATTTTTTGTTTAATACTAAGCGGGGATTTTGTGGCCACTATGCCAGTAGCTTTGTATTTTTGATGCGTTCCGCCGGAATTCCGGCGAGAGTTGTTAGTGGCTATCAAGGAGGAGAGATTAATCCCATTACAGGTACAATTTTAGTTCATCAATTCGATGCGCATGCGTGGGCTGAAGTTTGGTTGCCGGATGAAGGTTGGGTTCGGTTTGACCCGACATCAATGATCTCTCCCGAACGGATAGAGTATGGGCTTGAATATGCTATGCAAGAGGAGGGCAGTTTTCTGTCTGGTTCGCCGCTCTCTGCTCTCAGATATAGAAATGTGGAATGGTTAAACAGGCTGCGGTTACAGTTAGACGCTTTTAGTTTTTATTGGTCATCGTTGGTATTACAATATAAGGGTAAAAGGCAGGTAGATTTATTAAATCAACTATTAGGCGATATTAGTCCATTTCGAGTTGCTGGGTTTATTTTGGGTGCCGGGGCCTTAGTTTTGTTATCTATCGCTTTTTTTGAATTGAGAGGTAGAGGACGCCCTAAATCTTCGCCGGAGGTGCAGTTGTATCTTCGTTTGTGTAAGCGCCTTGAACGGGTAGGTTTTGAACGAAGAAAACACGAAGGGCCAATTGATTTCTCCCGTCGTGTGACCAAGCAGCAAACTAAGTGGAAGCCTCATGTATTATCTGCAACGAGAGCTTTTGTTACCTTGTCCTATGAGCCTCTTACTTCGGAAGAAAAAGTGATTTCTCTCAAACTGTTAAAAAGAGAGGTATTTAAGGCTGGGTATCTGTTACGTCTCGACGGCGCTAAGTAGCCCGCGTCGATTCCGTGTTTTCTAAACTTAATGTCCAACAACTTGAAAATATCGACGATAACTTTTTAGACGGATATAGAGAAAATTGACAGTTCTCGCTATCCAATATTTTAGAAATAGGATTTTATTTATGAACGGCCAGTCGACACCAGATAACACCAGTTTGTTTAACGTTCGTGCAACGCATAACCCGCATCGCTGGCTTTTGTCAGTACTCGAGGATATATGTGTCGGTCCTGAAGGCAATACTTTTTTGTTTGGTGGTGTCGGCATGGCGTCGTCTATAATTGCTCTGGAGCGAACAACTGGAAGGCCAGCAATTTGGGCCACAGCGCAATATTTGTCTTATGCGAGGCCCGGTGCAGTGGTCGATCTGGATGTTCATATTCCTGTTGGAGGAAAATATACTACTCAAGCGAGAGTGATTGGTCATGTTGATGATAAGGAAATATTCACTGTGAATGCCGCTATGGGAAGTAGGCCTGGGGATATCTCGTCGCAGTGGGTTGAAGCGCCTGATGCCCCCGTTCCCGAAAGTTGTAAATTACGGGAGCACTGGCGAAAAAATGTGACAAGTCTTCATCATCAGCTAGAAGTTCGCATGGTGAAAGGGAGGCAAGGTTTAGAGTGTGTAGGTGGCGACGAAAGCGATGACGGGCATGTTGTTATGTGGGTACGGCCAAAAAATCATGCGACCGAAATCGACTCGGGCGTGCTAGCTGTCATCGCTGATTTTATTCCATCGGCTATCGGTCATGCGATTGGAAGAGATGCGGGTGGAAATTCTCTAGACAATACCGTGCGCTTTAGGAAAATTGTGCCAACGAAATGGGTGTTATGTGATATTCAGATTCAAGGCATTCACGGCGGTTTTGTTCATGGGCAAATGCAATTATTTTCTGAAACCGGTGAATTAATGGCAACAGCTAGTCAATCGCTGATTCTCCGAATTAGATCCTGAAAACCGTATTACATACTGAGAACGAGTGTCTGCAAGTTCTAATGAAGACGACTGATTGAGATTAGGCGTTTATTGTTGGAAAGCATACGCATCCTCTGCGGCTGTTCGAGAGTGCAGTGACAGTTAAGCTCATCGATTATTCGTCTTAAATTATGAGCTCGATAGGTACGGTTGTACCGATCGCTAAAATGTTAGAAATTACAATTTCTTTATTAGGGTATTGTTGGGCTAAGGCTCTTCTTCGTACACTAGGCTAAGGGTTGCTTAACAACGTGTGGTAGGTAGGTATTGATGAATTCCTTCGGCATCCGAGCTGGTTTATTGGTACTGAGGTTTATGCAGATTAATTTCCATGTACCCCGAAACAAACACTGACCGCTCGATTGGTCAGAAATTTGAAAGCTTCGTTCCATTCGCACACGGTTATCGCTCGAAGTTAGCCAAGTAGCCACAACAACTTCGTCCTGATAGAAGCTTGGTAATAAATAATGGTAATTAGCTTCTTGGATGGCCATGGCGCGCCTGAGTTGGGCGTAATCTGTTGCGTCAAGTCCTAGTGCACTGGAATGCGCCCAAGCTGTTTGCTCACACCAGTCGGTATAGACTCGATTATTGGTATGACCCAGACTGTCAATATGTTCTTGCTTAACCCTAAATTGATTTAAATGCGGATTGCTGTAATCCCAATTTTTCGTCATGTTATCCCTTTTACTGTGGTTTCTTTTTCAGGAAGTCTATTTCTTTTGTTCTCGAAATGGTTTTGCCTGTTACCGGGTCTATCGTTAGACGCAGTATATCGGCGTTGTGCATCAATATGTTTACTTGAACTGTTTTCAGACCGTTGGGTTTACGAACCGAAATAACTTTTCCCGAGTATAGGCGTTCGACTTGTTGAATTATTTGGGTGTCAGAAAGAAGGGGAGTCGCTTTAGCTGAAGTAATCAGCAATAGTGACAACGCAATTATTCTCGTGATTGACAGTAAGGAGATAGGTATTTTCAGCAAAATCTTCATGGTATTTTCACCGAGTACACTGCGGGGCCAAATAGAGAAAAGGCTTCAATACGAATATTTTAGCAGGTTTATCAGTGAAGGATAACTGGAGTCTGCCTAAGTTAGCGGTCTAGCAGGTCATTGAGTACTAACAAAATAACAAAACCTTATGCACAATTTACCAAAAATTAATATGTTAAGAACGTTTCGGCAGTAATATACCTGTACATGCATACAAATTCTATAAGTTGTTGATTTATAACGTAAAAATATACTGGTTAAAAAATAGACAATTGTTAAGAGGCGGCGTTTTATAGGGCTTGCGGGGTGCTTTAAGTATATTATCCCCTAAGTTATCCACTGAATTTGTGGATAAGCCCAGCGATTTCATTATATGAAAAATATGCAGTAGATCTAAGTGCTATAACTTTCTATTATTAGTAATTTATAACTACGTTTGTATAAGTTTTGCAATAATTGTTTCCAAATCACTCAGTGTTACCGGTTTACTCAAATACGTATCCATTCCAGCTTGTTCAGCCAAATGCTGGTAATCACTTCGGGCATGCGCACTGAGTGCAATGATCTCAGTTCTCTTGCGACCATTTTGTTTTTCACGCGTTCTTATTTGCTTCGTAGCCTCATATCCGTTCATCTCAGGCATTTCGCAGTCCATAAGAATCAGGTCAAATTCGTGATTTTCATATCTGTCGAGTGCCTCGAGCCCGTTGCTTACTACAAACGGCACAATATCGAATTTCTTTAACATGCTTTTCACGACTGTTTGGTTAATCTGGTTATCTTCCACGATCAGGACTTTTAACCGCGGTTTATCTCTATCTATATCATTAACCTCAGTCGATTTCGCGTGATTGTGGTTTTCACTAAGTGCCCTTTTTAATACATCGTGTAACAACGCATGGGTGATAGGTTTTTCTAAAAGAATGTCTATGCCGTAATCTCGAATCTCAGACTCTCTATCAAGGTGATGGCTGGTGGCCATTAGAACGAAGACAGGCTGGGTGCTGGTATCGGTATGAATGTCTTTTGCAAACGCTAATGCGTCGTTATCCGCCAGGTCATATTCGCAAAGAATAATGTCAAATAATGGAGTGGAACTCGCTATAATATCCTTCGCTTGTATAACGCTGATGGCGGTCTCTACCTTCATTCCCCACGTTATCAGCGTACGGCTTATGATTGCGCTGCCCGGTATGCTTGGATCTATTAAAAGGACATTTTTTCCTAAGAGAAGAGGGGACTTCACCCGTAAAAGTTGTTTATCGGGGGAGTCATCGGCAAGAAGCCTGGCGGTAAACCAAAAGCACGAGCCTTTTCCAAATTCGCTAACTACGCCAATGGCGCCGTCCATTAAATCGGCTAACTGTTTACTGATCGATAATCCGAGACCACTGCCGCCATATTGACCGTAGGTGCTGTCATCGACGTGTAGAAAAGGAGAAAATAATCTTTTTTGCTCATCTTGTGTCATGCCGATACCGCTGTCGAAAACCTCGAACTTTAATTCGGTGAAATTTACAGCGCTCTTTGATGTGCGGTTAACTCTAACGACGATTTCTCCTTGCTTGGTAAATTTGAACGCGTTGCTTAATAAATTTAGAATAATCTGACGTAATTTGCTTGCATCTCCTTTGAGTACAGGTTGGATTTCCGGATTTAGATCGGCAATAAAATTAATGTTCTTTTCTACTGCTCGCAGTGCGAAGGTCGATATACAGTCGTCCAATAATGTTTCAAGGTTGAAACTAGCATATTCGAGCTCCATTTCTCCGGCTTCAATTTTCGCGAAATCTTGTAAATCGTCCACTATTGTCAGTAGCACATCTCCGGAATGTTCTATACCGCCAAGGTATTGCGTTTGTTTTTTGTCTAATATTGTGGATTTCATCAAATTCGTGTTGTCGAGTATTTCTCTGAGAGGTTCACGGATTTCATGGCTCATTGTCGCTAGAAACATACTTTTGGAGCGGCTTTCCAGTCTCGCTTCACTAGATGATTGTTCCAGCTCGATACGTTTCTGTTGCAATTTATGTAGCTCATTGCGCGCTTTGGACTTATCTTTAATAGCATTGGCAATAGCTTCTCCCGCTTCGTGGTTTTCTTTCTGTAGCTGATTGATTCTGTCGGCGAGTGCTAGAGAAAAGAAGATCAACATTAGAGTGGTTCCGACAGCGGGGAGACTCTCTGTAATGCCGTTGCTTTCAATTAGTCCAAGGGTCGCCATGTTGCTTCCAACCAAAGCAAAAGACAAAACCAACATGGCAATTACGAAATGCCCTGCCGAGATCACTCCTGCTTTTCTGACGGATATACCAGCAATCAAGGCCGTACCGAATAAGACCATAGAGCTGGCAAAGCTAAAAGAAATAAGTACTTGCCCCCCAATTACTGTAACTAATACAATAAAAATTGAAGAGCTTATTGACGATACGCGAATAATGGAAAATAGCTTTTTTGAGTGAGTTTTTAAATTGAGGAAACTGGAACAAAACAAACCAAAAGCGGTTAGGTTGAGCGCATAAACCATCCCGAAAATCTCCGGCTTTGCCCAGATGACGTCGGTCGCGAAATATTGATAAATGTGGCCTTCTTGTGCGGCTAGAAGGTAGTTAGCGGTCAGCACATAGAAAACGTAAAATAAATAGCTTTTTTCCTTAGTGGATAAGAATAGAAAGAAATTATACAGGGCCATGACCAGTAATATGCCATAAACCATTCCGTACAAAACTTGTTGCTGTTGATCTTGTTGAAAGAAGTGTGATGTGCTCCAGGCACTGACTTTAAATTCAAAGGTTGGGCGAATGTCGATGCGCCAAAGTAACGTTATACTGGAATGTGGTTGCAGGGTGAGACGATTTACTAAGTTGCGGTGCGGCAAAGGGCGATTGTCAAAGCGACTAAGAAGCCCTGCGCCTCGGTAGATTGTTGTCATTTTTCCATTCACGTCGATGCTATACATATCCGCTAGATTGATAGATGGATATTCGACCTGGATGGCGATGGTATGTTCTCTATTTAATGGGTTATCTAATTGTACTCGAAACCAGTAAACGCCAGCCGGCATAAGCCATGGTTCCTTCATCTTTTCGGCGGACGTCCACAACATCGTCTGTGCCTTATCTACAGTATCATCGATGCTCAGAGTTTCTTGTTTGTCATATAACAGCTCTAACTCCGGACTGATATCGATGTGTTGGGTTTTGTCATTTATGATCAGCGCAGTACCATTGAGGTGATAGCTAAAGAGCAGAAAAAAAAGGCTTGCGACAAAAATTCGCTTCGGTAGTACCGCCGTCTGCAAAAGCCATTTTAGAATTTTCTTGTTACAGTGAGTCTTGTTCTGTGAGTTCATATAACTTCTGTTTGAGTGGAGAAAGACCAGATACTTTCTCTAACGTATTAGGATTGTGGAATGCCAAAAAA
>JBLHNZ010000003.1:0-28759 GCA_047623245.1 Oceanicoccus sp.
CGCAACAGTCGCCGACATGCGATTTGTGAAGCCATTGGACGAAACCCTTATCATCGAATTGGCCAATACCCATGATCTTTTGGTTACCATTGAAGAAAATACAATTGCGGGTGGCGCAGGAGCCAGTATTGGAGAATTCCTATCTGCGCAAAATATCACTTTGCCTCTATTGCACTTAGGCTTACCTGATATTTTTGTCGACCAAGGAAAACATGAAGACATGCTAAGCGCATGTGGGTTGGATAGTATCAGTATTGAACAGACAATCGTTAACCGAATGAAATTAATGCCAATGGAAAACCGACAATCTTTGTAACAATCTATTGCAAATATCTCTAGTTCTGCCGGCAGGTAGCTGCAAACTAGAGACATTCAAAAACAATCACTCACTCATCAAATGCCCCAACTTACCCGCCTTGGTCGCTAGATATTTCGCATTATGCGGATTCTGTCCCGTTTGAAGCGGAATTCGCTCGACAATTTTGATGCCTTGGTCACTTAATGCCTTTACCTTTCGAGGGTTATTGGTCATTAGCCTGACCTCTCGAATTTTCAGGTATTCCAACATATCTTTGCATATGTTGTAATTTCGCATATCGGCACCAAAACCCAATCGCTCATTTGCTTCAACGGTATCCGCTCCCTGATCCTGCAGTTTATAGGCCTTAATTTTATTAAGCAGGCCGATTCCGCGCCCCTCTTGCCTCAAATATAATAATGCACCGCGACCTTCTTCAGAGATTTTCTGTAAAGCTGCCTGCAACTGAGACCCACAATCACAACGCATGCTAAATAGAGCGTCACCGGTTAAACATTCGGAATGAACTCTAAGTAATACCGGCTCGCCATTGCCAACATCTCCCATCGTTAATACAAGATGTTCCTTGTCGTCGGCTGTATCTTCAAATCCATGCATGCCAAACTCCCCCCAAGGAGTGGGCAATTTCGAGGATTCAACAAAACGTATCGTCACGCATATCTCCTAAAACAAGTAGGCCGGTGTAGGCCTATGGTCGGAAGCCGATGCCGGCCAAGTAATTTACAATGGGATAATCGTTACCACAGAGGGCGCACATTCTAACAGTAGATAAGCAGTGTTGCTAACCAAAGCCAACAAAGTATCGAATAACACACCGTGAATCAGCTCTTAAAAAGGCTCAACCACCAGCAAACTCAGCGTTTAGTATTTCTCTTGTAAATAAAGAATTCCATCCTGCTCGCGCATATTAACATGTTTAAGGTAGGTCATCCCCAACAAGATTGTTTCCGGATAACTGCCCTCAATGACGAAGGCCATGACGGTGTTTACTTGAATACCCCCAACTATGACGGTCTGCAGATTGATACTATATGCATTAACGATCCCGCTCGCGGTCGCAACCGTTCCTGCCCTGCCCTTTTTGTAATCCAGTCCAATTTTTCGGGCATGTTCGCTGCTCATCGCTACGGTGTTTGCTCCGGTATCAACCAGTACTTTTCCACGGAACCCGTTGATAGAAGCGCTAGTGATAAATTGATTCACTTCATTGCGCCGAATCGCTACTTCGGTTTTCACCGGCTCATTGTATTCACTACTGATGCGCCGGCTCAAAGTTAGGGTCTTACGAAGGCCATCGATTTCGACAACGGCCTCTTTAGGATTGGACTCGATGAGAAGCACACCCTCAGTACTGCGTTTACCCGCTTTCAGCATGGTCCGCTTACCATTGATAACTAATATGGCTCCCCCATTGAAAAGCCCCTGTGCGAAAACATCGAGTGCAACGGAGAAAGGACTTATTGTCATCAAAAAAAATAGAGAGGCCGCAAACATTCGCCTAACCATAGCTCTAAACCTTATTTCCCACTTAATGCTACTGTTAATACTCATGCAACACCAACCACTCAACCTCAACGATCTTTCTGAGGCAATAGCTTTCTACATTATCCTCAAGATTGAACACTGGACCAAACCGCTAGAATTGTCCGATGCACGAAATTACTCCAACCCAGGTATTTTGCCGCAGGCGAAACCTAGACATTAACGCCCGCTCGTCATTATTTTAGAACTGAATAGGATGTGTCTTTGTCACCGTATCAGCAAAGACAGGATATTGGTTGTATCCCAAGAATTTACGATGACAATCATTACCCCCTTTATTCTATTGTTTCCAAAACCTGTGGCATATCTTCAGGGTCGTCAGACAATCCCAAATGTGCAACTGTTCCCGGGCCATTGCCAATTTGACGGGCTCCTCGTATTCCTTTGGTCACGTAGGCCTTTGCCTGAGTGATAGCCTCTTTAAGCTCAGAATTACCACCCATCATCGCAGCCACTGCTGCAGACAAAGCGCAGCCTCCGCTCTGATTGTTAACTGTTGCGACTGTTTTAAACTGCAACCAAAAACTAGTAGTGCCATCGGACCAATAGTCAAAACGCACGCCGTTCTCTTTGGTCGAATTTTGAGCGGCGCTCTGATCTCTAACAATTCTAGCACCCGTAATTAATACCGATCTAGCACCTAGTTCAAGAAAATACCGAGCTGCGCTAACCATTGTGTCAGTACTGCATACGTTAATTCCAGACAAAACATCTACCTCTTCAGTATTTGCTATGACTAAATCGACACGCTTAAATAAAGTTGTTGTCACTAGATCTTTAGCTTCGCCTAAAAAAGCTTTACCGCAATTATCTAACTCAAGATCATATACGACAAATCCCGTATATTCCTCAAGATATTCGTTAACCATTCGAGCTATTTCAAGGTTTGGCATCATACCCAGTTTGATTGAATTGGCAGGCATATCATATTCGAGCGCACTTATCTGGGCGGCAAAGCTTTCTCCAGAAGTTGGAGAAATATTACCCAAAGCGAACGAATTCTGAGCATTCAACGCCGTTATTGCGGTACACCCATGTACCAAAAAATCGTTAAACGTCAGTAAATCAGCTTGAATACCCGAGCCACCACTTGAGTCGGAAGCGCCAATCGTCCAAACGACAGGGATTTTATTTTTTTGTTTTTCAACCACTCTATTCTCTCTTTTTTCACTCAATAAATATTATGTTTTATGATAAATCATTTTGCTATGAAGGGCACTATTCGACGCGGGCGACTTAGCCAGCAGATACAGTTCGACCGTCGGCCCAAGATCGCAAATCATCTATTTTTTCGGACATAACAACGGACAAAGGATACGTCGCATGCAATTGTTCCTCAATATGCGCTGTCATCAAAGGCTCTCTTTGCGCAGAAGTAATATAGAGCGCCGCAACGACCGCCTGCTCAATTTCGGCACCCGAAAAACCCTCGGAATTTTTTGCGAGAACAGCTAAATCAAAGTTCTCTGATTTGAAATTACGCTTAGACAAATGAATTGAGAAAATTTCCTCTCGGACAACAGGATCAGGTAAGTCCACAAAAAATATTTCATCCATTCGACCTTTTCTTAGGAGCTCGGGGGGCAGTTTGGACACATCATTAGAAGTTGCCACAATAAATACGTTAGACTTTCGCTCAGCCATCCATGTCAATAAAGTCCCTAACACTCTTCTCGAAGTACTGTCGTCACTGTCGCTTGTCGCCAGACCTTTTTCAATTTCGTCTATCCATAAAACACACGGCGACATAAGGGCAGCTTGCGCCAGAGTTTTTTTCAAATTTTTCTCGGTTTCGCCAATAAATTTATTATAGAGTGCCGCCATGTCCAAACGCAGCAGCGGCACCCCCCACAAACCTGCTATCGCTTTTGCGGCAAGACTTTTTCCACCGCCTTGAATGCCTAGCAACATAACACCCTTGGGTTTATCTGATTTATTTTCTGTGTTGAGGAATATGGCTTCTCTCTGTTTAACCCATTCTTTCAAATTGAACAATCCGCCCACTGCGGAAAATTTTTCAGTGTTGTATTCAAAGCTCAGGACTCCATCCATATCAATAAGCTCAAACTTCGCCTTATTTATTTCCGGCAGATCATCCTCAGTAATAGCGCCCCCATCTCGGATAGCACCTCGTACCAGCCTTCTCGCGTCGTGACGGCTTAAACCCTGTAAATTCTTTATTAACTTTTTCAAAGTTACATGGTCAGTTTTGATTCTTGCATTAGCATTTTCATTAGACCATTCGGCCACCTCTTCACGAACAATAGCCATGAGCTGGGCGCCATTGGGAAAGCTTAGCGAGAATTTCGCGCAATAACTCCGTAGCTCGGGCGGAATGTCAAGTTCGTGACTAATGAGAACCAAAGTGTGTTTCAACCGTGGATAACTCAGAGCAATATCTTTTAAGAGACGCACATGCTCTGGATTACCCTTCAAAAACGGATGGAAATCGCACAACGCAAATAACGACGGCGTCGTCATCTGCTTTATTTGCTTTAATGCTTCAGCCGGACATTCCGGGTTAGCTGGTAAATCTAAGCCATCGCCAAATCCTACCCGCTGCAAGCCTTCGGTGATAGACCAGCAACAAAAGCCCAATTGTGTTTTTATTGCCACTTGAGTCAATAATTCCAGCGCTCGCGTTTCATTGTGTGTTTCCAAAATAACAATGGGTACACTGGAATCAATAATGAGAACTAGATCGGTAATATCTTTCATCGACGGTGCCTCAAGCCCTTTCTTAAGTTACTCAACTATTATAAAAAATTGGCCCACTAATCGCTCAAATAACGCGAACTGCGATTTGCAATACGGCGAAGGCGTAAATGCCCGCAAGTACATCGTCGATCATAATACCAAACCCGGACTCAATTTTATCGTCCAATATTTTAATTGGCCATGGTTTCCATATGTCGAACAATCGAAACAGCGCAAAACCGACGATTAACCACACTATCCCGGCTGGTGCAGCAAACATCGTAATCCAAAAACCGACAAATTCGTCCCAAACAATACCAGGATGATCATGCACACCTAAGTCATCAGCCGTTTTTCCGCATAAATATACACCGACGATGAACGCTGCTAAAACGATCAAAGCGTAGATAAGAGTTGAGCACTGCGCCAAAAGTAGATAAAAAGGAACGGCCATAAGCGTGCCAAAAGTTCCCGGGGCCTTCGGAGCTAAACCGCTACCAAATCCGAAAGCTAAACAGTGTATGGGGTTTTTTAAAATTGCAGCTGGAATTATTGTCATAGTAAAAAAAGGGCTTCGTCAAAAATTCGTTAATTACAACCGTCTAAAGGAGAGCTTAGTCACTTAAACGACCCTAAGGCATTGGTGACTGAAATTAACATGCGGAGATACGAAAAGCTAAAAATGCTGGTATCCTTTTGTGTCAAACTCGACTGACTGGCCCATGGCATTTAGACATTCAACGCCATTTCCGGAGACGATCGTCCCTACTTCAGTAATTAATACGCCGCTAAGTTCCGCGCATTTGGTCAGTTCTGCTTGCCACTTTACGGGTACAGTAAAACACAGCTCGTAGTCATCTCCACCGGTTAGGGCGTGGTATTCGGCTTTTTTTCTATCAATTTTATTATTTTGGATTAAGTCCCTAAACTCAGCTGAAAACGGTATTTTGTCGGTGTAAATTATGGCTGATACCTCGCTGGACGTAGCTATATGACCGAGATCTGCCAGTAGACCGTCAGACACGTCGATAGCTGAGCTCGCTATACGCACTAAGCTCCGACCCAAGCCAATTCTTGCCTGAGGCCTATAGAACCGATTATAGAAAAAACGACGCTGATCGTCTTCAACACATAGGCGCCCGAGCATAATATCAAGAGCAACAGCTGCATCCCCAAGCGATCCGGAAACATAAATTTTGTCTCCTACTCTTGCTCCACTGCGGCGTAAATCAGTATTTTCAGCAACCGTCCCGTGAACCTGAATAGTTATCGTCAGAGGCCCTTTTGTCGTGTCGCCCCCAATCAGCCGCATGCCATAAAAACACGCGCTATCGTGCAAGCCATCACTAAACTGCGCCAACCAATGGCTGTCTAGCTCAGGGAGCGTCAACGCCAGGGTAAACGCGACAGGCTCGGCACCCATAGCAGCCAAATCACTGACTGCTACCGCCAAAGCTCTGTGTGCAATGTCGGCGGGTTCAGCATTTTCAAGGAAATGTGTGCCAGATACGAGGGTATCGATGGAAATAGCTAGACGATGGTTAACCGATAACGACAACAATGCACAATCATCGCCTCCACTCAGCACGATCGACGAAGCTTGATCAGTACCGGAATACCCAAGCTCTTTGGAATCACTGTTAGAACGATGTGGCTGAGATTTCCCTATACTGGAAAAATACCGTTGAATAATTTCGAACTCAGACAAAATATCTTTCTCAGAATTCAATTTTGTGCCGGTAACCATAACGATGATATCAGCCTATTTGCTTAATACGCATGGAGGATATGCTGCAATCCATGAAGTAAAATTAGGTTTTTCTTAAGGTTTTTTTTCAGCATTTATTTCTATTGAACGCACATTTTGCGCCAACTTGTCTAAAACACCATTAATATATTTGTGACCGTCGGTGGCGCCGAACTTTTTAGCCAAAGACACGGCCTCATTGATAGAAACCCTGTACGGTATATCGATACGCTTTAAAAGCTCATAAGAACCCAGCCGGAGCAGTGCCAACTCTATTGGGTCTAGATCTTTAATATCGCGATCCAAATACGGTTTAAACGCATCTTCCAATTCCACTAAATTAGCGGGCACGCTGTGAATAATATCGTGAAAGTATTCGACATCGGCTTTTGTGAAATCATAATCAGCTAAGAACTGTAACTCAATTTCACCGAGGGCACTCTTGGTCATTTGCCATTGATATAAAGCCTGCATACCATAATGACGTGCCCTGCGACGAGCAGCAGGGTTGACTCCCGATTTCTCTGATACTTTATTTGTCACTATTTTCTCACTTTAAATCGATAAAAACGGTCAGCCGCAGTTAAACAACATCTATTTCGTTCTGCCAAAAATACCATTACAGATTGTCAATGATGCTCAGCATCTCCAATACGCAGGCAGCCGACTCGACTCCTTTGTTTTCAGAATTTTCGCCGTGCCCTGAACGCTCCAGTGCTTGCTGGTCATCGTTGACTGTCAGCACACCAAATGCAATGGGCAAGCCTTCATCGAGGCTAACACGCATAACTCCGCTGGAACATTCACCCGCTACAAACTCAAAGTGTGGGGTTCCGCCACGAATAACTGCGCCCAAGGTGATGATAGCATCGAACTTTTGGGTCCGGGCTATCTGCTGACAAGTCAGAGGGATTTCATAGGCTCCGGGGCATTCGATGATCGAAATGTTTTCTTCGACGATGCCATTGTTTGTTAAATGCTCCACCGCGCCGGCTTGTAAGTTATCCACAATAAACTTATTCCAGCCGGTAACCACTATCGCTATTTTGGTATTAGCAAACGTTACAGGATCAAATTTAGCTGTCTCTACACCTTTCATACGAACCCTTTAACTTCTAAAAATATTGAAAATATCTGGAGCAACAAACTGCATTTCAAACTCGATTGACCGAAACGCATCCCTATAATTACTGGCAGGCTTCAAATCCAACAACTTCAAGATCAAACCCAGATAAAGCATTGTATTTTATCGGAGCGCTCATCAAGCGTATTTTATTCACACCAATGTCTCGTAGTATTTGCGAACCGAGACCTACTGTCATCTGCGTAGTATGTCCGCCAGTGGCAACCGGTAAATGCGTACCCACTTTACCCATCGCAATATCGACGCTAGCGAGGACTTCATTAGGGCTTTCATGGGACGCCAACAGCACAACGACGCCACTGCCTTCTTGTGATATTTTTTCCAAACAACGCTGTATATTCCAGCTGGGCTCGTCACCGGGCTGAGTATTTAGCATATCCCGAACAGACGAGGCAATGTTGACTCGAACCAAGGTAGATTCATTTTTAGCGACATCACCTTTCACCATGGCTAGATGAATATTTCCGCTCAACAAGTCCCGATACGTATGCAGCATAAACTCACCGTGATCTGTTTTGACCGGTCCTTCGCTCAACTTTTCGATGGTGCGTTCGTTAATAACCCGATAGTGGATTAAATCGGCAATCGTTCCGATCTTCAGTCCATGCTCTTCGGCAAATATTTCCAACTCGGGGCGACGGGCCATAGAACCATCTGGGTTCATTATTTCGACAATCGTAGACGACCCTTCAAAGCCCGCCATTCTAGCCATATCACAACCGGCTTCTGTATGTCCTGCGCGCGTTAACACGCCGCCAGGTTGGGCCATGATTGGAAAGATGTGACCGGGCTGGACAATATCTGCAGGCTTTGCGCCACGCGCCACAGCAGTACGAACGGTATGAGCGCGATCAGCCGCAGAAATACCTGTTGTCACACCTTCCGCAGCTTCAATAGACAAAGTGAAGTTCGTACCGAATTGGGCGCCGTTATCTCCATCGACCATTAGCGGCAAATTAAGCTGACGACACCGATCCTCTGTCAAAGTCAAACAAACCAAGCCCCGAGCATGTGTTGCCATAAAATTAATATCTTGAGGCTTCACGCATTCAGATGCCATAACGAGGTCACCCTCATTCTCGCGATCTTCGTCATCCATTAATATCACCATTTTGCCAAGGCGAATGTCTTGAATTAACTCTTCGATTGTATTTAATGCCATGGTACTCATTCCTTCTGTTAAAACTTATTGGCAGACTCTGCCGTCAAAATCTGTCTAAAAATTGCTCGTAAAGCCCCCGGAGTTAAACCGAGAAAAAGTCGTTATATTCTCTTCAAAAAAACGAAGAAAAGTAGCGAACAAAAATTTACGAAATAGCTCAAAAAGCGCCCACGCCGGCTTGTGGTTTTGCATCAATACGCCAATCGTCCCCTACTTTCGTTATATTTTCTATGTGCAGCCTTCTTTGCTGAGCCATCGTATCCAGAGGCAAAAAGAGCAATGGCCTTGCCTGACTTCCCAAAAACGTAGCGGCCATGTAAATGACAAAACTATCGATGAGATTTAATTCAGCCATTGCGCCCGCTAGCGTTGCTCCCGACTCCAATAAAACTTCGTTGCATTGAGCTTTTCCCAAAAAATGTAAAACTTGTTGCAGATCGATTCGACCATCATCATTCGGCAAATAAATCACTTGGGCGCCGGCTTCACTTAGCTGCTGTTGCGCATGCACATTTTTTTGTGCCGCAACAACGATGGTACGGCCTGGCTGCGATAATATTTTTGCGCTCGGAGCCAATCTTAACGTCGAATCCAAAATCACTCGGATTGGCTGCTGCTCAACCGCTAAATTGGAAAGTTCACGATCTAAGCCGAGCTCATCCCGACGCACTGTGAGTAAGGCATTGTCGGCAATGACCGTATCGACACCGGAAATTATCGCACAACTTTGCGCTCGTAAACGCTGAACATCACGGCGGGCGCAATTGCCGGTTATCCATTGACTCTCGCCGGAAGCCATTGCTGTGCGGCCGTCGAGACTCATAGCCAGCTTTGCTCGAACCCACGGCAAACCGGTAGTCATTCGTTTGATAAATCCAGGATTCAACGCCAGCGCCTCCTCTTCGAGTACGCCTACATCGACACAGATACCTGCCTCACGAAGCTTGCGTATGCCATCGCCTGCAACCAGAGGATTAGGATCTGCCATCGCAATAACAACCCTACTCACTCGAGCCTTTATCAGCGCGTCGCAACAAGGGGGCGTTTTTCCTGTGTGACTGCATGGTTCGAGCGTCACATAAGCCGTCGCAGCAATCGTATTCTTTGAGTCCTTTTCGGCATCCTTTATCGCATTGACTTCTGCGTGCCCTTCTCCGGCCCGAACATGAAAACCTTGCCCAATGATGCCAGTGCCATCAACCAATACACAGCCCACCCTGGGATTGGGTGAGGCGCTATAGAGGCCGCCCCTTGCCAATTGAATAGCAAGCTGCATGTATTGCCGATCCAATGAACTGTCACCCACCATTGTAGAGTCCCAATCAGATGTTACTAACTTTTGTTACTGCAGGCTTCATAGTGCTCGACACCTTCCAGAACAAAATACAGATACTTAAACTTTTGAAGGCTCGTCACCAGCTTCGGGTTCGTCTGCCAGACGATCTATCTCTTCCCGAAACTCATTCAGGTCTTTGAAGTCGCGGTAGACCGACGCAAAACGCACGTAGGCAACTTGATCTAGTAATTTAAGCTGCCCCATAACCAATTCACCAATTACCAACGATGAAACTTCGCGTTCGCCGGTTGCCTGCAGTTCATGCTCTATTTGGGTGGCAACGGCATCAATTTTTTCTAAACTAACGGGGCGCTTCTCGAGAGCACGCATTAAACCGGCACGCATTTTCAATTCATTAAAAGGTTCGTGACTGCCATTTTGCTTAATAATTCTCGGCATCAACAATTCAGCTGCTTCATAAGTGGTAAAACGCTCAGAACAGGACAAACATTCGCGCCTGCGTCGAACTTGTCCACCCTCTGCTACCAGACGAGAGTCGATTACTTTAGTATCTTCAAAGGAACAAAATGGACAACGCATGGGTGTTGCCTTATAAAAAAATGAATGGAATCAGAAATTTTAACACAAACAGTGCAAGACTCCCGAATTAAGAAGTCTGGCACTGTGACTTACTTGTAAACAGGGAATCGACTACATACGTCTAATACTTTCGCCTTCACTTCTGGGATTATCTGATCACTGTTACCATTTTCCAAAGAATCCAGGACATCACATATCCAGTTCGTCAAATTGACAATTTCTTCTTCTTTAAAACCGCGAGTCGTTACTGCTGGAGTACCTACCCGCAAACCAGAAGTCACAAACGGTGATCGTGGATCATTCGGCACCGCATTTTTATTGACCGTGATAAAAGCTTCGCCCAACGCGGCATCTGCATCTTTACCCGTGTATTCTTTCCCGATCAAGTCGACCAACATCAGATGATTTTCGGTACCACCAGAAACGATTTTTATACCCCGTGAAATAAAGGTGTCAGCCATAATCTTGGCATTATCTATGACTTGTTGCTGGTAAGCCTTAAACTCGTCGCTTGCCGCTTCTTTAAAACTCACGGCCTTAGCTGCGATCACATGCATTAGAGGGCCGCCTTGGCCACCGGGAAACACCGCAGAATTAAACTTCTTTGCTAGCGCTTCATTGGCTTTGGCCAAAATTATGCCTCCGCGAGGGCCACGGAGCGTTTTGTGTGTTGTAGACGTGACCACGTCGGCAAAAGGCACAGGGTTAGGATACAGTCCCGCCGCTACTAGGCCTGCGACATGCGCCATATCAACCAACAAATAGGCGCCCACTTTGTCGGCGATTTCGCGAAACTTTGACCAATCAACGATGCCCGAATAAGCAGAAAACCCAGCAATGATCATTTTGGGCTTATGCTCTAGCGCGAGCGTTTCAACCTCTTCATAATCAATCAGTCCGGTCTCTGTATTCAGCCCGTATTGAACCGAGTTATACAATTTCCCAGAAAAACTGGGTTTGGCACCATGCGTAAGATGTCCGCCGGCATCGAGGCTCATCCCTAATACCGTATCGCCAGCCTCCAGTAACGCGAGATAAACCGCAGAATTTGCTTGCGATCCGGAATGGGGCTGAACATTTGCATAGTCCGCACCGAACAGCGCTTTAACACGAGAAATCGCTAACTCTTCTGCCTGATCTACATACTCACAACCACCGTAGTAGCGCTTGCCAGGGTAACCTTCAGCATACTTATTGGTCATCGACGTGCCCTGAGCTTCCATCACCCGTGGGCTGGTATAGTTTTCTGAAGCGATCAGCTCAATATGCTCTTCTTGCCGACGGTTTTCCGCCTGAATAGTGGCAAAAATTTCATCGTCAAAACCTTCAATTTGCATATCATTGGTAAACATCGGCAACCCCTACAATAAATTTACTGGTGACGGAAAACAAAATCGCTAGCGCTAAAAGAGCCTGGACAGCGATAAATTTACGGGCCATCTATAACTTGGCTATAAAGAAAGGCGCGCATTGTACATTATTGATCCAATTTAGGCAGCTGATTTTCACGCTTTTTCATCAAAGGCGAACTTCGTTCGCTATTTTTCACATGTACTCCTGAACCCTGCCTTCAGGCCGCAATCCATTGATTGAAAACTGTTTACGACGACGCTCAATCAAAAATATTCGAATAGACACCATCACTCAAAGCGCGAAACGCCAATCTGCTAGCAACTTAGCTTTGCCACTATCCTCTCGACAGACAATTTTTTCTTACAGGCGCAATGCATCGCACTTGATAAGGGGCGCTAGATTGAGTACCTTGCCTCCATATTTTGTATTCAACGAAGGATCTAAACGTTATGGCACAATATGTGTACACAATGAATCGCGTCGGTAAAATCGTGCCGCCGAAACGTCAGATACTTAAAGACATCTCTCTTTCTTTTTTCCCGGGAGCAAAGATTGGTGTTTTAGGCTTGAACGGCTCGGGAAAATCGACACTACTGAGAATCATGGCAGGCTTGGACAATGAGTTCGAAGGAGAAGCCAGGCCTCAGGCAAACATAAAGGTTGGATACTTATCTCAAGAGCCAGAACTAGACCCTAGCAAAGACGTGCGTGGCAATGTCGAAGAAGGTTTAGGTGATGTTGTTGACGCACAGACTGAGCTCGACAAGGTTTATGCAGCATACGCCGAACCCGACGCAGATTTCGACGCTTTAGCCAAACGCCAACAAGAGCTTGAGAACATCCTGCAGACTGCAGACTCCCAAAATCTCGAGCACAAACTAGAGGTTGCAGCCGATGCGTTACGCCTCCCGCCATGGGATGCAGACGTAACCAGCCTTTCTGGTGGCGAGCGCCGCAGGGTTGCATTATGTCGCCTACTGCTTTCGAACCCCGATATGTTGTTGCTCGACGAGCCAACCAACCACTTGGATGCTGAGTCTGTGCACTGGCTAGAACAATTTCTCTGTGAATTTCCAGGCACCGTCGTCGCAATTACTCACGATCGCTATTTTCTCGACAACGCCGCTGGCTGGATCTTGGAATTAGACCGCGGCCGCGGTATTCCCTATGAAGGTAACTACTCTGACTGGCTCGAACAAAAGGAAGAACGCCTTACAAGAGAAGCCAAACAAGAAGTATCTCATCAAAAGTCGGTAAAGTCCGAACTGGAATGGGTACGCCAGAATCCAAAGGGACGTCAGGCAAAAAGCAAAGCCCGCCTAACGCGGTTTGAAGAATTACAGTCTCAAGATTTCCAATCGCGCTCGGAAACCAACGAAATTTACATCCCGCCCGGTGTGCGCTTGGGCGATAAAGTTATTGAGATTGACAACGTTAGCAAATCGTACGGAGACGCTGTATTGCTAGACGGCTTAAGCTTCAAGGTACCCAAAGGAGCCATCGTTGGGATCATTGGCGGCAACGGCGCGGGTAAATCTACGCTATTAAAAATGGTTGCCGGTATCGAATCTCCAGACAGCGGCACAGTGACTCTGGGCGAAACCGTAAAAATCGCCTATGTCGAACAACTTCGAGAGCAGATGGATGACAACAAATCTGTTTGGGAAGCCGTGTCAGATGGACAAGATACGTTAAACATTAACGGCTATGAAGTATCGTCGCGGGCCTACTTAGGCCGCTTTAACTTTAAAGGCTCAGATCAACAAAAACGTGTTGGCGACCTCTCCGGCGGAGAGCGCGGCAGACTCCAGCTTGCTTGTACGTTAAAAGCGGGCGCGAATGTATTGTTGCTAGATGAACCATCGAATGACTTAGACGTTGAAACCTTGCGAGCCCTTGAAGAAGCACTACTCACTTTTCCGGGCTCTGCCATGATCATATCTCATGACCGCTGGTTTCTGGACCGAATTTGCACGCATATACTGGCCTATGAAAGTGACAGCGACATTACCTTTTTTGAAGGGAATTATAGCGAATACCACGAGGACCTGATAAAACGCAAAGGCGCAAATGCATTACCTCAACGGGTTCGATACAAAAAGCTAAAATAGTGATTTTAGCTTTAGCCCGCTGATTATCGAGATGAATGGCAATTTCTGCGCAAAAAAAGAAGCAGCTACCTGCGCAGCATTCATTCAAGACCAAAAATACTGCTATAGTAAACAAAACAGATAATTTTGAAAGGGTCCTTATGAACAGCCCAAACACAGAAAACAGGCGCAATTTCACCCGTGTCACGTTTGATGGAGCTACTATCATCAGGCAAGGTGACCAACAATGGCCGGTTACACTTATTGACCTTTCATTGAAAGGGCTTTTAATTGAAAAACCGTCGCATTGGAAAGCAAATACCAATGAAGACATGGAAGCCGATATTCAAATCGGCGAGGATATTACGATAACCATGCAAGTAGCCTTGCGCCACACAGAAAACGAACAAATTGGATTTGAATGTCATCTCATCGATTTAGATAGTATTGTCCATCTACGTAGGCTGGTAGAATTAAATGTTGGCGATGCGACTCTACTGGAACGTGAGCTTTCTGCACTGGGCAACTAGCCCAACAACGGCACAATCACAAAACATCGCCAACGATTAGCGCGTTGCTATCTAATCTAACAGCAAGAAAGAAAATCGCCAGATCAAAAAAAAAGCCGCTAATTAAAAGCGGCTTTTTTGTTTTGACTCGAAAACACTGAAAAAAGTGGTTAGTACTTACGATATATCGCTGATACTTTTTATCGGATAGTGTGCGGGAAATGGCTTTTGCGCGACACCTGTATCAACCGCTGCCTGAGCCACTGCTGCAGGAACGTCGGTTAACAAACGACTGTCCATGGGCTTAGGGATAATATATTCCGCGCCAAACTCTAGACTATCCAAATTGCAAGCCAGCAACACTTCTTCCGTAACCGGCTTTTTTGCAATCGCACGGATCGCGTTAACTGCCGCAACCTTCATTTCTTCGTTAATGGATTTAGCACGAACATCCAAAGCACCGCGAAAGATGAAAGGGAAGCCCAAAACATTATTTACCTGATTGGGGAAATCGGAACGGCCAGTAGCCATAATTAAATCGCTTCGTGCCGCATGAGCAATCGCGGGAGAAATTTCCGGATCGGGGTTAGAACAAGCAAAAACGATCGGATTATCAGCCATTAACTTCAGCGTTTCAGCACTCAATAAATTTGCACCCGATAGACCGACAAAAACGTCCGCACCTTTCATTGCATCTTCTAACGTACGATCGGTGGTGTCGTGAGCAAACTGACTCTTTATTTCCGTGACACCTTCACGCCCTTTAAAAATAACACCAAGGCGATCGATCATAATAACATTTTCGTTTTTAGCACCTAATCTCATCAACAATCGCATGCAGGCAATTGCGGCAGAACCCGCACCTAGACAAACTATTTTTGCTGTTTCCAGGTCTTTCCCGGCAATTTCCAATGCGTTCAATAAGCCAGCGGCGGTAACAATCGCAGTACCGTGCTGATCGTCATGAAAAATCGGCACATTGCAGCGATCAATTAGCTCGTTTTCGATTTCAAAGCATTCGGGAGCTTTGATGTCTTCGAGATTAATACCGCCAAAGGTTTCGGCTATGCGAACAACGGTATCAATAAATTCTTTCGGCTCTTCGGTATCGACTTCGATATCGATGGCATCGATTCCGGCAAAACGCTTGAACAGTAGTGCCTTTCCTTCCATTACGGGTTTGCTCGCCAATGGGCCTAGATTTCCTAACCCCAATATCGCAGTGCCGTTAGAAATTACAGCGACAAGGTTTCCCTTTATTGTGTAGTCGTAAGCGGCTTCGGGGTCAGCGGCAATTGCCAAAACCGGCTCTGCCACACCAGGACTGTAAGCCAAAGCAAGATCATTTTGCGTTTCGGCACTGGTGGATAACTCTACCGAAATTTTCCCTGGTTTTGGCTGGGAATGGTAGTCTAAAGCTTGTTGTTTGAAATCTGTAGACATAGATTCTGTCCCGATTTATGTCGTTAATAGGGTAACGAAAGCCTAGTATCGACTCTCCGGTTCTTTGTATCTCAATACCCTTTTAGAAAGGGTGAGCAAGAATATAGAAAAACACGCAAAGCCACAAGAACGAATTATTGTAATGAGCAAGCGACAAATAATCAGATTCAAATACTCATTCGCCAAAGCTGGACTAATTCATCATGACCGGGTGACGCAAATTCATCATCAATGCTGCGTAGCCTTTATTCTTGACCGCTGCTGAACCGCTTCGATTGATCACCCAACCGCGAAGCCTTATTTTTTGGCCACGCCACTCGCCGGGAACAACTCCCGGAAAATAGCGCATGTCTCTATCAACGATTCGAACAGCTAATTTACCCACTTCCAACCACCAGCCTTTTCCGCTGCGTACGACGGAATTTACTGTTCCCTCAATGCGTTGGAAGCCGCTATCACTTAGCTGGAGACTGGCCGCAGATTTAGGCTGGTATTGCGGATGCTGCCAAACCCCTAAACGTGCATTTCGGGCGGCAACTTCAACCTTTTCAAGACACCGCCAATGGGCATCATTAGGCGGAACCAATATCTGCATGGCCAACCCGCGACCTAGCAAATATTCGGACAGATTGACGCCATCGTGCCGGTATACATGAGCCAACAATCTACCGTAGCGATCTCGCTGATCGAGCCCTGCTTGCACGCCTACTTTTTCGGAAACACCAAAAAACTCGACAACCGCTGCTTTAGCCTGACGAGAAAAAGCCTGAGCAGGTCGACTCCCCCCACCCAGCTCAGGTGCATTAATAGCGATAACTCGCAGTTTTTCCCCGCCAGTAAGACGTATCGTATCGCCGTCGATCACTTCACTCAACCGCTCCCACCGCAATTCAACTTTTGCGCTGCAGACATAACTCTCGGCTGCGGCTAGATGAATGTGCGCACTGAATAACAGGACGAAAAAGGCCACTTTTGACAGCAAAAAAAAACGCCTAATCATTTCTGAATAGACGCTCTTTCGAAGCTTCATCATTAAATGAATAAGCTCACAAAGTATCAATACTTCGCATGACTATGAAGCCTTGCTAGTGCGATTAGCGAAACGCTTGTTAAAGCGATCCACGCGGCCGCCAGAGTCTAACATTTTCTGCTTACCAGTATAAAATGGGTGACAGGCCGAACAAACATCAAGATGAATGTCAGAACAGAGAGTTGAACCTGTTTTGATAGTATTACCGCAGCTACAAGTAGCAGTAATTTCGTCGTATTTTGGATGAGTATCAACTTTCATCGTATTAATTCCTAATAATAGATCCAGGTAAATTATGTGCCGCCACTTATGTCAATCTTCAGGCCTCCATCCTAGAGACAATTGCCAAGCACCGCACTTTACGCCCAAAAAGATCGCAACATGACAACTGGCGAAAAAATCGGCGGTGAATCATACCAAAAATGACGGCTTTAGCAAGAAAAAAACTCACGACCAACGCTTAAACGAAAATAAGCTCTGAGCCCATTTTCAAAAAGCGCAAATCAACCGTCTCTACAATGGCTTGTGTTTGCTACACTAGGCTGTCATTCAAAACGATTATCGAACTTTAATGCCAATTCTTTCTCTCGCTATGCCCACACCACTGAAGCGCAGCTTTGACTACTTGCCGCCACTGGATATATCCGACGCAGAGATTAACCACCTACAGCCCGGTACAAGGGTTCTGGCGCCTTTTGGCAATCGGCAATTGGTAGGGGTGTTACTCGAAGTCAAAAATAGTAGCGACATTCCCGACTCAAAACTAAAACCGGCTGTTCGGATTCTCGATGCAGAGCCTATTTTTTTTCAGGACATGCTGAAACTCTGCCGCTGGGCAGCGAGTTATTACCAACACTCCCTCGGCGATGTTCTGAGCAATGCTATGCCTACTTTATTGCGTAAAGGCAAAGATTTAATTGATCAAAAACAATCGCGCTGGCGCTTGAGCGTCGACGGTAAAGGTCTCCCTGAGGGAGCACTAAAAAGAGCGCCTAAACAGGCTCAGCTACTCGCGTTACTGCAACAACGAGATAGCATCGATATGGCTGTGCTGTCTTCAGCAAACTTGCCGCGTTCGGCACTTAATTCATTGCTCAAAAAAGACCTAATAGAGCATTTTACCAGCGACCCTCCGCTGTCTCAAGAGCACGGTGCAGGCACCGAAACACCTCTCGAATTAAACGACGAACAACAATTTTCCCTCGACAGCGTTGACATAAAAAAAGGCTATCGGTGCTATTTACTGGACGGCGTGACTGGTAGCGGCAAAACGGAGGTATACCTCCAGCTAATTGCGAAATGCCTGCAAAGCGACCTTCAGACACTGGTTCTAATACCTGAAATTGGACTTACACCACAAACAGTGAGCCGCTTTCGCCGCCGTTTCAACTGCGAAATAGCGTTATTACATTCAGGCCTTACCGACAGAGAACGCTTATTAGCCTGGCAGGCAGCAAATACCGGACGGGCAAAAATCATCATAGGAACGCGCTCGGCAGTTTTCACTCCAATGAAAAATGCCGGACTTATTATTATCGATGAAGAACACGATAGCTCTTTTAAGCAGCAAGATGGGTTTCGATATTCGGCCCGAGACATAGCGATAAAGCGTGCTCACCAGGGGCGCTGTCCAATTATACTCGGGTCGGCGACACCCAGTCTTGAAACATTACACAACGCTATTAAAAACCGATACCAACACCTGCACCTGACACAACGAGCAGCCAACGCCAAGCCACCGAGCTACGAATTACTGGATATTCGCAATGCCCCGATGACAGAGGGATTTAGCCCCGCTCTTTTAGCGGCGATCGGCAAGGAGATTGACGCGGGCAACCAAGTATTAGTATTTATCAACCGCCGTGGCTTTTCACCCATGTTAATGTGTCATGATTGCGGCTTCGTTGCCCAGTGCCCTCATTGTGATGCGCGAATGACAGTGCACTTCCAACAACGCTTACTCCGCTGCCACCACTGCGAGAGACAGGAAAAATTACCTCAACACTGCCCCGATTGCCACAGCTTACAACTCGATTTTAGAGGATCGGGAACCGAGCGGTCCGAACAAGCCCTGCATCGCCTGTTTCCAGATACCCCAGTTATTCGGATTGATCGCGATACGACTTCCCGAAAAGCGGCTATGCAAGAATTACTAGCAGAGGTTTATCTGGGCACTTCCTGCATCTTAGTCGGTACACAAATGCTCGCGAAGGGGCACCACTTTCCCGATGTCACCTTAGTTGCAGTCATTGATGCAGACGGCGGATTGTTCAGTAGCGATTTTCGTGGTCCAGAGAAAATGGGTCAATTACTGGTTCAAGTTGCCGGGCGTGCCGGGCGTGCAAGTAAGCCCGGAAAAGTCATGATTCAAACACACCACCCCGAACACCCACTAATAAATAGCCTCGTCAATAACCATTATCACCACTACGCAAAACAAATTTTGGAAGAACGTGAAACCAGCGGCTTACCTCCCTTTGGTCATTTAGCGTTGATACGCGCCGAATCAAACAACCCCCAACATCCCGAAGAGTTTTTGCGTGCACTGCGCCTCCAAATCGAAAGTAATGCGCTTGAAGAAAATCCCGCGGTCCATTTTTTTGGCCCCTTACCGGCGCCTATGGCACGCCGTGCCGGGTTTTTCCGCGCACAACTACTGTTGCAAGCAGACCAGCGCAAATCCCTTCATCACAGTCTTAAACGGCTATGCGATGCTGGCGAACAACATAACTTGGCAAAAAAGCTGCGCTGGTCTGTCGATGTCGACCCGATTGATATGTTGTAACAAACAGCCCTCTCGTCGATAGATTTCACAGTTGACCGAGTGTTTTAGCCCTATCCGTGATCGAAAAAAAAATTATGCCTCACTCACGCCTAGCCTAGCCTCGAAAAAAACAGGATAATACCGCGTTTTATCATTGTTGCGTGGGAACCAGACCTACGAACGGCTCAAGGCGACCCCATATCCATGAAAGACCATATAGCTGAACTAATTGGCACCGCTCTTAAAACGCTGATTGACCAACATATTTTACCCGCCGATCTTGAGCCGCGAGTCACGATAGATCGAACGAGAGATAAAAACCATGGCGACCTGGCCAGTAATATCGCCTTGACGCTGGCCAAAACAGCAAAGAAGCCGCCGCGTGAGATTGCTCAATTAATTATTGATAACCTGCCGGCGTCCACAAAGCTGGCGAAAACAGAAATAGCCGGCCCTGGATTCATCAACTTTTATCTTAATGAGGCGGCAGCCTCCGCTGTGGTTACAGAAATTCTCACGCAAAAAGAAAAGTTTGGCACAAATACTAGCGGCAGAAATACAGACGGCAGCAAGAAAAAAGTCCAAGTTGAATTTGTATCAGCGAACCCAACTGGACCGTTACATGTAGGCCACGGCCGCGGCGCTGCAGTCGGCGATACGCTTTGTCGCCTGCTCTCGGCATCGGGCTGGGACGTCAGCGCTGAGTTTTACTATAACGACGCAGGCCAACAAATCAATAATCTGGCTAGCTCCGTACAAGCGCGCTGCAAGGGGCTCGGCCCGGAAGACGAATCTTGGCCCGCTGAAGGCTACAGAGGAAGCTATATAGGCGATGTAGCCGAATCTTACATGGCAGGCAATAAAATAGACGCGGAAGACAAACATGTTGTCGGTGCAGCTGACGCTGACGATCTCGAAGCCATCAGCAATTTTGCCGTTGCTTATTTACGCCGCGAGCAAGATCTCGATTTGAAAGCTTTTGGCGTTGATTTTGACGTATTTTTCCTTGAGTCATCACTTTATGAAGAAGGTAAAGTTACCGATGCTGTAGAGAAACTCATTGCCAGTGGCAATACTTACGAAAAAGATAATGCCCTATGGCTAAAAACGACTGACTTCGGCGACGACAAAGATCGTGTCATGCGTAAATCGGAAGGAGGCTATACCTATTTTGTTCCCGACGTTGCCTACCATATCAGTAAATGGAACAGAGGGTTTGAGCGTGTCATCAACGAACAGGGCGCCGATCACCACAGTACGATAACTCGGGTACGAGCCGGCATACAAGCCATCAGCCAACACCAATCAATGGACATACCGCAAGGATGGCCAGAATACGTTTTACATCAAATGGTGATGGTAATGCGCGCAGGAGAAGAAGTTAAAATATCGAAACGTGCAGGCAGCTACGTGACTATTCGTGACTTGATTGATGAAGTTGGCAGAGACGCCACACGCTATTTTCTAGTGGCACGGGGCACGAGCTCACAGCTCACTTTTGATATTGACCTGGCCATTTCCCAGACCAATGACAATCCTGTCTATTATATTCAATATGCCCATGCTCGCGTTTGCAGCATGATGAGAAAACTGAAGGAAAAAGACTGGAACTGGTCAATGGACCACACGGGCAACCTCGAGTTATTGAACGAAGACGCGGAAAAAAAGCTGCTAAACAAACTGACAGCTTATCCGGAACTGGTTATGAGCGCTGCGACCAACTGCGAACCCCATACCGTTGCCAATTATCTTCGCGACCTCTCCGGAGATTTTCACAGTTATTATAACGCACACAAAATGTTGATCGAAGACGAATCACTTCGTAACGCTCGCCTAAGCCTCAGTGAAGCAGTGCGCCAAGTCATAGCCAACGGCCTAGACTTATTGGGAGTATCGGCACCAGAAGAGATGTAACTCAAGTACATAAGCAGACGCACAACTGAAAAAATCCGTTCCAAGCAATAACTCTTAAAGCCGAGAAAATCTGCAATGACCCATGACTTCGCCAAAAAGCCCAAGGAGAAACCCAAAAAAACGAAAAAGAAAGAAACGCATGTGCCCGGCTGGATTTGGCTATTAACAGGTATTTTCGCCGGCATATTTATTAGCTTCCTCGCTTTTTTGGCTGATATAACCCCAGAACCTGCGCCCAAAATCGTAAAAGATAAAACGCCGGCACTAGAAACTAAAGATACAAAAAGGCCCTCTACCAAATTTGACTTTTATACCCTGCTTCCAGAACGCGAAATCATCGTACCTGTCGAAAAAGACAACGAGGAAAACCCAGCACAAGCCATGATTTATATTCTGCAAGCGGGCTCCTTTCGTAATTTAAAGGACGCTGATCGCCTGCGCGCCCAACTCATTCTCATGGGATATGAAACCAATGTCGAAGAAATCGCCGCGCAAAATGGAGATCTTTGGCACCGAGTCCAAATTGGCCCGTTTCAATCACGCTCGGTGGTTGCCAATGCTCGAAGCAAGTTGATTAGCAATGGTATAGAGGCATTATTGTTAAAACGTAAGTCCGATAACTAACTGCTGAGCTATGCGTATGGTCACTGCCTTGAAATTATCGTTATCGCCCCCATAAAGTGCCTACAGGCACAGATAGTGCGGTAGCAAAAAAACACGATTAACAACAACCACTATTTCTACGATATCTAACTGAGGAGATCATTTTGGAGCAATATCGAGGTACAACCATTCTCTCGGTTCGCCGGAACGGTAAAGTTGTCATTGGCGGCGACGGCCAAGTATCTATGGGTAATACCGTCATGAAAGGCAATGCTCGAAAAGTTCGAAGGCTGTATCACGACAAAGTCATTGCTGGATTTGCCGGCGGTACGGCAGATGCGTTTACGCTGTTTGAGTTATTTGAAGCACAACTGGAAAAGTATCAGGGCAATTTGACACGCGCCGCCGTAGAACTGGCCAAAGCGTGGCGCACAGAAAGATCGTTGCGCCGCTTGGAGGCCCTACTCGCTGTTGCGGACACGACTACGTCTCTAATAATCACCGGTAACGGTGATGTTATCGAGCCAGAGGATAACCTGATTGCTATAGGTTCTGGCGGACCTTATGCTCAATCTGCATCAAAAGCACTCCTTCAAAACACAGACATGAACGCTCGGCAGATTGTCGAAAAAGGTCTGGAGATCGCAGCTGACATCTGTATATATACAAATCATAACCGTACCATCGAAGAATTAGATTGTGAGTAGACAACACTCGGTTATCGGGCTAATGTTGCCGAATAACGTGTCGACACATCGTCAACCGGCAGTAGAGTGGCGCTATTTCTACAACTCGCGCCACTCACATTAATACGACGCACTACCGTACAGCCCGTTTTCAACAGGGCTTCTATCTAACACGGGAAAAGAAAGGTTTTTATGTCACACATGACCCCACGAGAAATAGTCCACGAACTTAACCAGCACATCATCGGACAGGACAAAGCCAAACGAGCCGTGGCCATTGCCTTGCGCAACCGCTGGCGCCGCATGCAACTGGAAGAGTCACTGCGCGAAGAGATTACGCCTAAAAATATTTTGATGATAGGGCCGACGGGTGTCGGAAAAACAGAAATTGCGCGCCGTCTGGCGAAATTAGCAAACGCCCCCTTTATTAAAGTCGAAGCAACGAAGTTTACTGAAGTTGGCTACGTCGGCAGAGATGTCGAGTCTATTGTTCGTGATCTGGTCGATGTTTCGGTCAAAATGTATCGCAGCCAGGAAATTGAAAAAGTTAAATTTCGCGCAGAAGACGCTGCAGAAGACCGTATTCTCGATGTGTTATTACCGTCAGCTCGCACAGACGCCGAGAATGAGAGCGAAAGCAAAGAATCTTCAACACGCCAGATATTCAGGAAGAAACTTCGCGAAGGTGAGCTAGACGACAAAGAAATCGAGATTGAAATCAAATCTGTCCCGGTCGGCGTCGAAATCATGGCGCCCCCTGGTATGGAAGATATGACCAATCAATTGCAAAATATGTTTTCTAACATTGGTGGCGGTAAGAAAAAAACGGCCAAAATGACTGTAAAAGCTGCTCTAAAAGCACTTCAGGAAGAAGAAGCGGCAAAGTTGATCAACGAGGATGAATTAAAGGCCTCTGCAGTCGCAGCAGCAGAACAAAATGGCATCGTATTTATCGATGAGCTGGACAAAGTTGTGAAACGCTCTGAGGGCTCAGGTGCCGACGTCTCCCGGGAAGGCGTGCAACGTGATTTGTTACCGTTAATAGAAGGGTGCACAGTAAGCACCAAGCATGGCATGATCAAAACCGACCACATATTGTTTATAGCATCCGGCGCGTTCCACCTCGCCAAGCCTTCAGACTTAATCCCCGAACTTCAGGGCCGGTTGCCAATTAGAGTTGAACTGAGCGCACTTTCCGTCGACGACTTTCAGCGCATACTCACAGAACCCAGCGCCTCTCTAACCGAGCAATACACAGCACTGCTAGGCACCGAGGGACTGAAGCTAAGCTTTAGTGAGGACGGCATTCACCGAATTGCTGAAACTGCCTGGGAAGTCAACGAACGCACTGAAAACATCGGTGCCCGTCGTCTACATACAATACTGGAACGTCTATTAGATGAGGCGAGTTTTGATGCTACAGACAATTCCGGCGGCGAAGTTTGCATCGACGCTAGCTATGTCGATGACAAACTTGGCGAACTGGTTAAAAACGAAGATTTAAGCCGATTTATATTGTAGATTTGAGACAGGCCAGATGATGAATAATACACACTCAATCCCAATGGGCATTGAACTGCATAAGCGCCGAAAAGTGTTGGAGTTAATTTATTCCAACGACCAGCGTTACGAATTAAGCTGCGAGTATCTACGTGTTCAATCTCCGTCGGCAGAAGTGAAGGGGCACGGCCCTGATCAGGCCATTTTGCAGGAGGGGAAAATTGACGTGGGCATTGACCACATCGAACCCGTTGGCAATTACGCACTACAACTAGTATTTAGTGACGGACACAATACCGGTATTTTTTCCTGGGCTTATCTTTATGAGCTGTGTACCAACCAAGAACAAAACTGGCAAGACTACCTCGATCGCCTGGCAGCAGAGGGTAAAACTCGCGACCCAAATGTTCAGGTTGTCCGAATTGGCAATTAAATAGGCCGGCCATTCTCTTTGGCTTATTTAATCCAATACGCCACAGCGTCAGCGCAGGCGTCTTCATCTAATGCGACGAGGCTTGGGCTACGTCATCACCTGACTGCAACAAAACACGCAAGACATCCGATGTCGAAATGACACCTACAATTTTTTCGTGCTCGATGACGAATACTCGATGAATATCTTTTTCTATCATTACAGAAGCAATGTCTGATACCGTCTGATCGGTATCTACGCTTATGACTTGCCCTGCCATAATCTGGTGAACAGTGCAGTTTTTTTGTGCATTTTTGGTCCACTCAACAAGATCTGTACGATTAGCTATATCGATGCCTGTTGCGTCGCGATAACAGCTTTTCAACGCCTCACTTTTAAAATCATCTGAAGCATTTTCGAATTTAAAAATATCCGACACACTTACCACACCCACCAACTGGTGATCCGAAGCGATGACAGGTGCTCCGCTAATATCGTGATTCAAGAAAAAATCAGCGAGCCTCTGGATAGACCACCCCTCGTAAACCGACAGCACCTCGGTACTCATCAGGTCTCTAATTTTATAGTTTTCGATAATAATATTTGACATAATGCGCTCCAATATTTTCATGGCTTCGTTCAAAAACTTGGGAAATATTACGGTGTTGATCAGATTCTATACTGCAGAGAACTCTTTAAAATACCAATGTTAAAAATATGAGTCTTCATCGATAGTGCCTCACCATTTCGAAAAAGAAAACCGCCGCTTTCTTTTGCCGGACTCGCACCTCAACTCTCAATGCAGCCAGACAATTTTAAGGCATGTTATTTATCGCTTGCCTTGATGTAGATCGTGCAAGCCTTGGATTTTCGCAATTTCGGAAAAATAGAGCAACAGCAAACATCTGGAAATAGATTCAAGCCCATCCAAAACTAACCATTGTTTAATAAAAAAATAACGACGACTTGCGGAATAAAAATGTCATTCGAAATATAATCACTACTTAGACTGAATAGTTAACTGGATCAAAAGATAGTGCTCATTGATATAGAAGTGATAGGTGACAATAAATTAAAGTGTCAGCAAGGCCTCTGGGTTTTAAACTCCATGATGGAAATGTCTCGAACGCTAGTACTCCGCTAAACAGTGACTGGACGATGAGCATGCTGCCAAAACGAAGTAGATCGTTCCCCGAGAGCACCGACGACAAAGACTCCCACCGATACTCTGGCAGTTTACGTTTCCCTCTCCGGCAAACATTTTTTCATATAAACCATGATGCCTCGAAAACCGTTGCGCTATGACCGTAATAACCCTTAACGGAATGATTATGATTAGAATACTCAGTTTAACTACGCTCCTTACGCTCTTGTTGCCGAGCGTTCAAGCTAGCGTCGATCGTGAACGTATAATCAACGCCGATGCCGAACCCGGTAGCTGGCTAAGCCACGGACGAAACTACGC
Source organism: Oceanicoccus sp. (assembly GCA_047623245.1). Taxonomy (GTDB): domain Bacteria; phylum Pseudomonadota; class Gammaproteobacteria; order Pseudomonadales; family Dasaniaceae; genus Oceanicoccus. The sequence goes on from JBLHNZ010000003.1 coordinate 26,257, forward strand.
GGAAGATCGTGAGAGTCCGTTAACCAACATTACCCCAGAAAACATCGATCAACTAGGCCTTACTTGGTCGTTTGATACAAACACGAGCAGAGGGCTCGAAGCCTCGCCACTAGTCATTGACGGCATTATCTACAGTACAAGTTCTTGGAGCAAAGCGTTCGCGCTTAACGCTGTTACCGGTGAACTTGTGTGGGAATACGATCCTATGGTGGCAAAAATCTGGGGCGCAAATGCCTGCTGCGACGTTGTTAATCGAGGCGTTGCTGCTTGGGGAGACACCATCTTTCTGGGCACATTGGACGGTAGGCTCATCGCGCTGGACAAAACAAACGGCACAGTAAAATGGGAGACGTTAACAATCGACACCACCCGCCCCTACACAATAACCGGGGCGCCAAGAGTTGTTAATGGCAAAGTATTAATAGGAAACGGTGGCGCCGAATTCGGTGTTCGCGGCTACCTCTCGGCGTACGATGCCGAGTCGGGAAAACTCATTTGGCGGTTTTATACGGTTCCAGGAGACCCCAAAAAACCTTACGAATCTGCAGCGATGCGCATGGCGGCAAAAACCTGGACAGGCGATGTGTATTGGAAGGTTGGAGGCGGAGGCACGGTTTGGGACTCTATGGCCTACGACTCCGATCTGAATCTTCTCTATTTTGGTGTAGGAAATGGCTCGCCATGGAATCGCCATATCCGCAGTCCAGAAGGCGGAGACAATTTGTTTCTATCGTCTATCGTTGCGGTAAACCCCGATACCGGTGAATACGTGTGGCACTATCAAACGACACCGGCGGAATCCTGGGACTATACGGCAACACAACACATCATTCTTGCCGACCTTGTCATAGACAATGAAAAAAGAAAAGTTCTCATGCAAGCTCCAAAAAACGGCTTTTTTTACGTATTGGACCGAAGCGACGGTAAGCTGTTGTCAGCGGAAAAATATATACCTGCCAACTGGGCAAGTCATGTAGATCTAACAACAGGTCGTCCGGTAGAAACCGATGCAGCCAATCACAAGGAAGAAGCCAAGATGACTATTCCTGGACCCTTTGGAGGACACAATTGGCACCCAATGGCTTTCAACCAAAAAGAAGGACTTGTATACATTCCGGCACTGGTAAATTCTTACATTTACGACACACCTGAGATATTTAAATATCTTCCCGGTCCATTCTGGAATACGGGCAACAAAGACGTCAGGGAACAAACTGACTTAATGGATCAACTCCCGCCGAAACTTGTAAAGCAACTTGCAAAAAAAATGTTTAATGGGCGTCTCGTTGCCTGGGACCCGATCGAACAAAAAGAACGCTGGAGCGTCGATCATCCGACCATGTGGAACGGAGGTGTTCTTACGACAAGTTCCGGCCTTGTTTTTCAGGGCACCGGCGATGGCCGCCTCGTTGCTTACAATGCAAATTCAGGTGAAAACCTCTGGGAAACTGAAACAATGACTGGTGTGGTTGCACCTCCAATAAGCTATCAAATCGATGGAGTCCAATACCTGGCCGTTATGGCGGGCTGGGGCGGAACCGCGGCGTTATTAAACTTACCCGAAAGCAAAACTGCCAAAAATGGTCGATTACTAGTTTACACATTAGGCGGTAAAGCGACACTCTCAGCGGCCCCCGATAAACCAAAACAACAACAGCCACCGGCCCGCAGAGGAACGGAAGATTCTATAGAAAAAGGGTCGGCATTATTTTTTGAATACTGCGCTATCTGCCACGGCTCAATGTTTAACACCGAAAACATATTGACTGATCTTCGCGATATAAACGAAGGCAGTCATATAGCTTTTAAGCAGATCGTTCTGGATGGCATATTCCAACCGAAAGGAATGAAAAGCTTCAAAGGAGTTCTCAATGAAGAAGAAGTCGATAATATTCACAACTATATTATCGATGCTGCTAATTTAAAGTGGGAACAAGAACACTCAGAAGACAACTGGTGGGACAGATTTGTCGATTGGATTTATGAACTACTAGCGAAGATTATCTTCTGGATTATGATGTAAACGAGAAATGTAGTTCATCAACGACTCTGCTCGATTTTATTTGACCGCCTTATCACGATCGTCGATACAGGCGGTGTACTCCAAACCTAAATAAAATCAAAGCCCCACGACTGCAAGCTTGAAACACTATTTTTTATCCTTAGTCTGGCTGAGCACTCAATAACTCGAAGTGTTTTCTAGACAAATACAAAAATATTGCCGTCGACAATCCCGCTGAACTAAAGATCATAACCATCACTACAATTTGATATTTCACCGCGATAGCAGGAGCAACTCCCGACAATATCTGCCCCGTCATCATTCCGGGTAATGAAACCAACCCTACGGCAAACAAGCTATTTAATGTCGGAATTAACGACGCATTAAACGCGACTGATCTTGCCTTAACATAATCCGTGTGCTGCGAAAGCTCTGCGGATAAACGCTCAGAAGACAAACTAATAGCCGTCATCGCATTCGCGAAAATCATACCCGCAAGCG
>JBLHNZ010000004.1:0-28472 GCA_047623245.1 Oceanicoccus sp.
CTGACTTCTCCGCGACCATTGAGCAAAATTTGGCTGTTAACAGTCAAAACGGAAATACTCAGAAATTTCGAACGACTATTGAGCCGCGTTGGGACATTGATTTGTCGGATACAGCTCACTTGGTTGCCGTTGGTCGAGTTCGATACGATACGGCGGCCAAGTCAGGTTTGTCTGATAGTAGTGACTATTTTGATCTGGATCTTCGAGAATTTTATGTCGATCTACAATGGCACAACGCTTATCTGAGGCTAGGCAAACAACAAATTGTATGGGGTCAAGCGGATGGATTACGAGTTTTGGATGTCGTCAATCCTTTTGATTTACGAGAGTTTATTTTACCCGATTTCGAAGATCGCAGAATTCCATTGTGGACGGTAAACGTCGAGTTCCCGCTGAATGATGTTTGGACTACGCAGTTATTGTGGATTCCAGATCAATCCTACGACGAACTCCCCGATACGGGAAGTCTCTACAAAATGACATCTCCGTTGGTGATTCCTGAAGTTCCTGCCGGCGTTGCTGTCAGAATTGAAGACGCTGAAAAGCCACATAAAAAAATGAAAGATTCCGATTTTGGGGTTCGCTTTTCGGCTTTTCTGGCGGGTTGGGATGTCGCGTTGAATTATATGTATCACTATCGGGATCAGCCCGTACTCTATAGATACTATGATGGTGCAAATATCACCGTCGAACCTAGGTATGAACGAAGTCATTTGGTGGGTGGTAGTTTTTCCAATGTGTTCGGTGATACCACGTTGAGAGCCGAGTTTGGCTATTCTTCCGATCGTTATTTCCTTACCTCTAATCGGTTGGATAGCGACGGTATCGTTCGTTCTGGAGAGTTTTCCTATGTACTGGGAGTGGACTATCAGGGTTGGACCGACTGGTTTATCAGTTCCCAAGTATTTCAGTCGATTCTAGACAATGAGCAAGACGGCCTGGTTCGACAAAAAGTCGATACCAGTGTGACGCTTCTTATCCGTCGAAATTTCATGAATGAGGTTCTTACAGCAGAAGCATTACTCATTCAAAACATGAATGAGAGTGATGGACTACTACAGGTTTTTCTTGAATATGAATTGACTTCTAATGTTCAAGTAAAGGTCGGAGCTGATCTTTTCTATGGTTCCAAAGAAGGAATGTTCGGGCAGTTTAAGGAGAACGATCGTTTCACACTCGGTGTTGAATTCGGTTTCTAGTCTCCGTGGGCGCACAAGAAACGGCTGCTTTACAGCCGAGAAAACTTATAGAGGAACGTCTTATGAATGCGGCATTAGAAGAAAATTTACAAAACGGTTTAAACCAGTCTCGCTGGCAAAAATACCGATCTTGGATGACCTTGCTGTTACAGGCGATGGATTATGAGGAAAGCGAACATAACAGTGCGGTAGTTAGGCAATCAGCAGAGGACATTCGACGACTCGAGACTAGAATTCTAAAACTGGAAAGCCAAAACGAAGCGTTAGGTACGGCAGTTAAGGCTATAAAATAGACATCAGAAATATCATGATTTTAGTAATCAATGGACAGCTTTTTCAGCGGTTTTTTCACAATTAGAGAAAGCTTGAGCGCATTTTAATTGCCCATCGCCCATTTTTCTTGATAAGTATATAAAGGGAATTGTACGATCCAATTTCACTCCCGTCATTTCTAAGTCGGGTAAATCGAGTGCTGACATGGACTTTGCTACTGCTCATATTAACAATTTCCCTTTTGTTCCAAATGCTCTTGTCCCAACCTGCATTTTGGAGATTCTTAAAAATGAGTTTGTGCATCTCGGCTGCTTCAGAAGCCGTGTTCCAGCTAGACATTTCCCCCTGCGCGAGACGAAAGTGTGGGAAATGGTAAGTTGCGACGTGCAGAGCAGGATCTTTAGCGCTGAATGTTTCGATAAATTCATCGAGTACGGCCATGACATCGTTTTTTGTCTGCTGAGCATTAGCCTCGCCGGCGTATGCGGCAGGCGTTAATACGAACAGAATTAACAGTAGCGTTAAATTGATGAGCTTCATGGTAATGTCTCGTAGCTAGAATTCGATGTAGAAGAGTAAGCCCCGCAGCAACATAAGTCTAGCGGTTTGCTCGGTGCAGATTTCACCGCAGATTCGACAAAGTTACTTTTGTAAAGGCGCGGCTTCCATACGTATATTCATTTGATAGGGCGCCCTGAGCATTAGTTGTTGCCGGTGGTATCGTGCATTGGATCGCGTATAATGCGGCGTTATTGGCATTCTAATAATTCGGTGAAAAACAATCGCAAATCTAAACACTTATCCGCTGTCCCTGGCTTTTTTTCTACTGCTCTTCTGTCATTTTTCGTTTGGACAAACGCCAGAAAGCGTCAAGCCGATAAGTCAGCCGACAAGCGCAGGCTATGTGGGTGTGAAGGTCTGTCAGGGATGCCACACGGAAGAGTATCAACTGTGGCAGCAGTCGGATCACAGGAAGGCCATGCAAGTCGCTAGCGTGGAATCAGTGCTTGGCGACTTTTCAGACACTACAGTGAATTACCATGGCATCAAAACCCGGTTTTATCGCGATGGTGCTAAATTTTTGGTCGATACTTTAGGTGATGAGGGCGCCCCAGAAACTTTTGATGTTCTTTATACTTTTGGTTTCCAGCCACTACAACAATACTTGATAGAGACTCGCGACGGCCATATTCAAGCATTGAATATCGCATGGGACACGCGGGAGAAAGCAGCCGGTGGGCAACGGTGGTTTCACTTGCAGCCCGACGAAGATATCTCTCCGGATCATCCTTTCTTTTGGACAAATCATTTTCAAAACTGGAACAGCCGCTGTGCAGATTGTCATTCGACGAACGTCGAGCGTAACTATAGTGCCGATACTCATAGCTACAAAACGTCGTGGTCCAACATTAATGTCAGTTGCGAGTCCTGCCATGGCCCTGGGGAAACACATAGTCTGTTGGCAAAGAAAAATGGCTTGTCTACCGATAACAATGGATTTTCTTTTGATTCCAGCAAACCTCTGAATTGGCATTTTGAGAAAGGTGATCCAATTGCAAATCCCGTCGGTTCAAAGAACAGCGACAGTGTCGATATGTGTGGAGACTGTCACTCACTTCGGACGAAACTGACAGATACACCGAATGGGCAGGATTATCACGACAATAATCGTTTGCAGTTATTGTCCGATGCGTCATATTTTGCAGATGGCCAAATAAGAGAAGAAGTCTTTGTTCTCGGTTCATTCTTGCAAAGCAAAATGTTTGAGCAGGGGGTAACGTGCAACAATTGCCATAACCCACATAGCGGAAAAGTTCTTATAGAAGGCAATGGCTTGTGCGCTCAATGCCACAGATCGGAAACTTATGACACTCAGGAACATCATCATCATGAGAGTAATTCCGATGGCGCTATGTGTGTTAATTGTCACATGCCAGCAAGAACATTTATGCAGGTAGATGACAGACGTGACCATAGTTTTACTATTCCGCGTCCTGGGCTGTCGAGTGCTTTGCAAGTCCCTAACGCCTGTGTTGACTGTCACAACAAAAACGAAGAATTATATAAGGCGGCCAAAAAAACCGAGCTCAGAGATAATCGTTGGGCAACAAAGGTTCTGGAATTATGGGGAGTTAAATCAGAGGTCGAACTGGATGGTGGCCATTGGTCACATTTGAATCATCGCGCCCAAAGTGGGGATATTTTAGTAACAAGGCCTTTAATAAAGGCAATTGAAGACCAAACTCTTGGGGATTTGATTCGGGCAAGTATGTTGCAGCAACTCGCGGTTATCCCATCTCGGGTGGGCTCTACTGCCGCACAATTGTCTCTAGTAGACAAGAGTCCTTTAGTTAGGCGCGGTGCGGTTATGGCTTTGCAAGGGCTAGCTCCGTCGACTCGCTGGCAGTTTTTATCGCCCTATATGAAAGACGGCAGTCGCTCGGTACGATTTCAAGTGGCACAGGCTCTGGCGGGCGTGTTAAACCAATTGCCTGTTGATCAGCGAGCCGATCTTGCTAGGCTTATTGTCGAATACAGAGGATTTTTGGAACTGTCGCAAGACGCTCCTGCGACACAGGTAGCTATAGCTAACCTGGAATTGAATCTTGGCAATATTAAGGAGGCTGTTAGCGCCTTTAATCGGGCGTTATTTATCGAACCTTATTATATTCCTGCGCTAATCAATCTTGCCGACTTACACCGTAGTTCTGGCGACGAAGCAAAAACGCAGCCCCTACTTGAAAAAGCGCTGTCTTTTGCGCCCGACAGTGGAGCCGTACAGCACAGCTACGGTTTGTTCCTTATTCGAAATAAGGATTATAGCGGTGCGTTGCGGCATTTGAAGATTGCCTTTGAACAGTCAGACGCTCAGCCGCGTTATGCATATGTGTATGCTGTTGCATTGGAAAATCAGGGTCGAATTGATGAAGCCGTTAAGACCTTGCTCGCAGCCAACGATCTGTGGCCTAATCAATACGAGTTACTGATGACACTTGTGATATATCTGGAAAAGACGGGCAATATTTCTGCTCTCTATCCCTATCTCTCCACATTAACTGCAATTGCGCCGTCTGCGCCCGACGTAAAGCGGTTGGTCAACAAATATGCCCGCTGACTGATTCAAATCTGCCAAAAACTAAAGCCTTATATTGTGGCATTTGATTTTTGGTTGCAAACGAGAGGCAATAACCCGTAAATCAAATTCTATTATTTATTGACTGGCCAATAGCCGGCGACTTGGGTTGCCATCCATTTTGCAATGGTTGCATTCACTTCAAGCGGTTTTTCCTGAGCCATCCAGTGTCCTGATTTTATAACATCAAAGCTTATGTTTTTACACAGTTTCTGCATGGGTTCTTTTGCCTGTGAGTTTATTGTCTCGCAGGTGTAGTCGTACATTCCACCGATAAATAAAACAGGCATCTCCAAGACCCCGTTATTTAGTGCGCGCTGTCCGTACTCGCAATTGGCGGCGTGGTTCATATACCACGAACCTGGACCAAAGAAACCGTTGCGCTCTAGTCCCTCGACGTAAATTTTGAGGTCTTCTTCACTAATTATATCTTTATCGATAGGTAGGTCAGGTGTTTCTGGCGAGCTGCCAAACCAGCCGCCGTTGATACGCGTCATGGCGGTGCCCGCTACTTTTCCCATACCACTGGGGTCACCTTTCCTGAACATGATTTTCATGGATCTGTGAATATCTCGTTCCCAGTCTGCTGTCGCTTGGTCGAAATTTTCTTCGTAAAATCTCATGTATTCCCATTGTCCTGCGGGATAGACGTCTTCTGGGTAAATATTGCGATCGACCAGTTCGATTGCTGTCTCTAACACCAGACCGCCGGGCATATAGGGAACGCACAAACTGACAATAGCCACACACCGTTCTGGATGATGCCCGGCGATATTCCAAACAACAGCGCTGCCCCAGTCATGACCTACCCAAATGGCTTTTTCGTGATTTAACGTTTTCAACAGGCTCAACATATCTGCCACGATTAATTCTTGTGTATAGTCCGCATATTCCGGGTAAATCGATGAACGCCCATAGCCTCTCATGTCCGGAGCTATACATCGGAAACCGAGAGCAGCAAATGCAGGAAGCTGATGACGCCAGCTCAGAGACAATTCGGGCCAGCCGTGGACAAATATCATCAATGGGCCGTCTTCGGGTCCGCAAGCAAGGTAGAAGCTCGTATGCGAGTCGGTTTTTATTGAGTGCTCAGAAATTTCTGTTGAAATCATGATTGTCTCTCTGTCTCTGTCTCTGTCGGTGGTTAATTATGTTAATGCGACCTTTCTGCGAACTTAAGACCACTGATCAAAACGCAAAATTTCGTCGAGAGGTTTGCGCGTTACCGGCCCAAAATTGCCTAGGGGATAGCCCACTGGTATTAAGCAATAGGCTGCCATTGAATCGGGCAGATTTAACACTTCTCTGACCGCCTTTGGATCACCTAATGCAAGCGTTGTCGGGGCTGCGCCTAGGCCCATCGCTCTTGCGGTAAGCAATAGATTCTGAATTCCCGGCCAAATAGATCCGGCCCCTGCGGCGGCCATTTGAGAGTTAACTTTCTCGCCAAAATCCATACACGCAATTATGAGGGCTGGGGTTTCGTGCATGTGATCCATTTGCCACATTACGGCATCGGCCATTCGACTTCTCTTTTCGGTACTTTGATGAGGTAGGCTCGTTGTTTTTTCCAGTTGTGGTACGAGATAGCCTTCGACGCCGATACGATTTAAATCAGCGAGTTTTTTCTTCGTTTCTGAATCGCGAATAATTAACCACCGTCCATTTTGAACGTTTGAACCAGAGGGTGCTTGGTTAGCTGCATCGACAAGTTTAATCAGGATTTCTTCAGGGACTTCGCGCTGATCCAGGCGGCGCATTGCCCTGCAGTTGTACATGACGTCAAAAACCCCCATTTCATTGCCTGTATTTGTATTCATTGTTATTCCCATTTGTTGAGTCAACTTCCATTTATTTGGATAATTCGTGAGCAGCTTAGTAAAGAACGTGTCTTTTGACAATGTAGTCGAAATTGAGCGGACGCGATGTGTTCGCGAGTAGATCCTACATTTTCAGTGGAGACAAAAGAACTAAAGGACATTATTTGACCTTTCTTCGCCAAAGAGGCCAGATATGACTGTTTCTAAGGACTGTCTCCAATGGTAAAGTATGAATCCAAATAATATGACTAACCAGTAGTTTTTCAGATAAGGTATCTGAATAAAAAAAGGGGGTTTAAAATAATGAGTGAAGATCTAATTGAAACGTTTAACGATGGGATTGCGACTTTAACCATGAATCGACCACATGCGCGTAACGCGATGAGTGGCGGTATGATGGCAGCTTTAGCTGAAGCTGTACCTCGTTTGGGTAAAGACTCAAACGTAAGGTTAGTTGTACTTACGGGAGCAGGTGGAGCTTTTTGCGCCGGTGGCGACGTCAAAGGTTTTGCTGCCGACGCTAGTGGATCCGCTAATGTCAAACCTCTTACGGTAGACGAACGGGCTGCCAGCTTGCGCGAAGGCACGAAAGTTAGTGAGCTTTTGTATGAGATGGAAAAACCCACTTTGGCGATTATACCGGGTGCGTGTGCCGGAGCGGGTCTGTCCTTGGCTTTATCGTGTGACTTACGGATGGTAGTTGATACCGCGAAAATCACGACGGCCTTTTCTAAGATTGCGGCTTCAGGTGATTACGGTGGCTCATGGTTTATGACCCAGTTATTAGGCGCTGCCAAAGCGAGAGAACTCTATTTTACGGCAGACGTAATATCCGGTAGCGAAGCTTATAAACTCGGGCTTGCGAATAAACTTGTAACTGCGGAAACACTAGCGGAGGAAACTCAAGCATATACGAGTTATCTGGCAAATCTGCCGACTATAGCCATTGGCTACATGAAGAAAAACCTCAATATGGCGCAGCAGGGGTCTTTGTCTGAGGTGTTGGATCTAGAATCTGCACACATGGTACGTAGTATGATGACGGAAGATCACAAAGCGGCGGCGATCGCATTTGTCGAAAAAAGAGCGCCGGAATTTAAGGGGCATTAAAGAAAAGAAGCTTCAAGACGTTGGTGGGTTCGATTTTTTTAAGAAACGGATAGCATAGAAATTACTTTCAATACCAACGTTTTTGAATTCAAATCGCTATTCGAAGTACATGTCTGTTCGCGATGGATATTGAGTTATTGGCGACGGATTATACGTCAGTTTGGCCAATTATTTCGCGCAGTCAGCGTCCCTCCTTAATAAAGTGGGGCGCTGCAAAGCAGGGTAGTGCTGTAGTCAATAAATTGAGCGCCATTGGGTGACTATCTCAACAGTCTGATCAAAAAAATTAGTTAAAACTCATTCGTGAATTCAACTACTTCTCAACCCTTGAATAAAATTATCCGGCGGCTACGTAGTCACTGGCATGTTTAGATAGAGGCTGTTCTTTGTCTCGAAGCGAGTCTATATATTCCTGAAGTTTGGCGTCGGCTTCGTCTCCAAAAAATATGCGGCATGCATCTTTAAGTCCGGGTGCATTGATAATATCTTCTCTTCTAACCACTTGTTCTATTTTTGATCGTCGTCTCAAGAAATCCTCTAGTTTGGTTATCATCTCCCGCTTTGCGGCTAGCTCTATCTCGCAGCGTAAATACTCAGAGTTTTCGATGAGAAGTTCGGCGCTAGAGGGGTTCTCCCGAATACTTTCCAGAAGTTCCAGTGCGTTGATTCCGTATCGTCGCCACAGCCGGGTCGTGAGTAACTCGGACGATGATTTGGCGGTCATGGCATCGAGCTTCATCAATTTAGCCTGATGCATGAATTCTTCCTTTTCGGGACCGCTAGGCTCACCGTACCAACGCCAGCTCATTTCGGCATCTGAAATATCAATGCCAATGTTCAAATTGTTGACGTATTCCGCGATCTCGTCTCCAACATTAATGCAATCGGTTAGCTTACCCCCAAAAATGCTAATGTGTTTATCGTCGTTATTCACTTCTATAGAATGCTTGCGAGAGAGCTTTACCCAATCGGCCACACCGTCTTTGCCTTTTATTGCCAGTGGACGCACGCCGCAGCGTTCTGCGATGATATCTTTTCTGGTCAATGCGCGAGGTAATTTAAGCATTTTGTTGATATTGTCGAGCACAAAATCTCGATCTTCGTCGGTCACCGAAACGTCCATACTTTCGACTTGTGTATCCGTTGTTCCAACACACGTTTTGGGTCCCATAGGGATAACAAAGAATAGGCGGCCGTCGCTGGCAAAAAAAGTGAGAACACGATCGCTGTCGGTAATGCGATCGACGATAAGATGAATACCTTTAGAAAACAAATGCCGGTGTTCGGTCTGCTGATGCGTTTGCTCATTACGCTGATCGACATACGGACCGCAGGCGTTTATTAGTACTTTTGAGCGAATGGTAAAGCTTTCACCGGTAAGGTTATCTTTTGCGTCGGTAAGCCACTCACCGTTTTCTCTCCGCGATCCCGTAGACTCGACATAATTGGCTACAATCCCGCCGTAGTTCAGGCATGAACGAATAAAGTTAAAAACGAAGCGCGCGTCATTATCGTACAAATAACAATCTGAGTATTCAAAGCCTCCTGCGATGTTGCTCGTATCGACTACCGATTCTTGTGACCTGATTTTTTTTGAGGTGAGAAATCTGGGCGGTTTTGTTTGAAAGCGACCTATTATCCAGTAAAGGACTGTACCGAGAAAGATTAATGCCGGAGGAAAGCGAAAGCCCTTTTGAATCGTCGTAAAAAAGCGAATTTCTTTGACTGTTGACGGAAAGCTACTCATCAGTAGGTTTCGTGATTGGCATAGTTTATTGACGAGTAGAAACTCATAGCTTTCCATATACTTTATCCCACCCCAAGCGAGATTGGATGAGTTGGAACTTGTCAGTCCGGCAAAGTCGCCTTTATCTATTAGGGCTACTTTTACACCTTTTGCAGCAAGTGATGCTGCCGAAACTGCTCCATTAATTCCTCCCCCAAGGATTAATACATCATATGTGTCGTGCCGTAGTTTGTTGAGGTTATTCGAGCGGAGATGCATATTTCCTCGCAATATTTCGATATTTATGTTGATCGCTATGTTTTGGATGTTAGCTTAAAGAGGCGCTAAGTACCGTTTAATACTCGTTGGTGCTTCTGCATTGAACGGGTTTTCCGTAAGCAAGATATATCGCCAGTGATCGCAGAACCTTGGTTGAGTTCAGCGTTATTTAGACTCCCCAACTCCCAATTGACAATACGATACTAGCGGAAGCAGACGCGCATCATCTTTATCAGAGAAGGAGTTTGAGTTCTTCGGTATTCAGAGCGAAGTAGTTATCGGAGTACTTTAAGAGCTTCGCAAAGAAATTGCAATCTTGGAATGTCAGGACCTAGGAGGACTATTTCTCCCGTTATCGATAGAAAGGATCTATCCTCAACCAGATAGACATTTTTTTCATTTATTTATCAGATAGTTTGCTTGGCAGGTGATTTTTTGACCTGTAAATTAACCTCGAGAAGCATCCTGCACTGTTGATTTGTCTTAATGCAATGATCGACGCATTTTGAAGGGTATAATAAGGACGTGCGGCGTCCTTGGTCGTGTTCTTCTTGCGTTCCTATAGGTCTTCCAAAATGCGGTTGCGTGGGTTTAATGTTTGTTAGCGAGGGACATATGAAGGAAGAGCGGGTTTGCGAATTTTTTTTGACTTACCTGTTAGATACCGATACGAGGTAAAAAAGTAATTTAATTACTTTAATTCTTGTTTTTATAAGGTGAAAGAGGATATTATTGTAACGGAGTTACGTGACGTGTGTAGTTGTAACCTCGTGCCTCCGAGAAGCTGAAGTCGATAGAACAAGGTCAATAATAGGGTATATTCGTCGAGCGCGCTGCACGTTAAGATCGATCATACATTGCGTAGTCGGCGGTTCTATCGCTGTCAAAAGGTGTGATTGTTAGCATTTGATATTATTGTGATGCAGGTAAAGCATTGTTTTGTCGTGTTTGTCGGCAGGTTAAAGTTGAAAAAGGAAGTTATCGGAGGTTAGTTGACAATCATTCTTGTTTCGCCGCCGATGATATTTCCGTTGAAAGTAACTGAAGAAGCTCAATCAAATTTAAGATACTCCAAGTTGGAGATATGAGCGTTTATTTTATCCGAAAAAGGTTATTGTTAGATGATGAATGCCAGAGTTATTGAAGTAACCGAGCGAATTATTGAGCGCAGTCGCGATAGCCGTGCCGAGTATTTGGATAAAATTGACTCGGCACGTAACAACGGGGCCTCAAGAGCAAGACTCTCCTGCGGCAATATTGCTCACGCGTACGCTGCTTCAGAGGAGCAAGACAAATCAGTTTTAGCCGTTGATCGTGCTGCAAATCTGGCTATTGTTTCGTCTTATAACGATATGCTTTCGGCGCATCAGCCGTTTCAGGACTACCCCGCGATTATAAAAGAGGCCGCCCGCGAAGCCGGGGCTGTTGCCCAATTTGCCGGTGGTGTGCCAGCAATGTGCGACGGTGTTACGCAGGGTCGACCCGGAATGGAATTGTCACTCTTTAGTCGCGACCTTATTGCAATGGCGACCAGTGTTGCCTTGTCTCACGACATGTTTGACGGTGTAATATGTCTGGGAGTGTGCGACAAAATCGTGCCTGGATTGCTTATAGGTGCGCTCGCTTTCGGCCACCTACCCGTCGTATTTGTGCCAGCGGGTCCAATGCTGACAGGGTTGTCGAACACTGAAAAAGTTCGAGTAAGAGAGCTTTATGCTCAGGGAAAAGTGGGTAGAAAGGAGTTATTGGAGGCTGAAAGCCAGTCGTATCACAGCGCTGGTACTTGTACTTTCTACGGAACAGCAAATAGTAACCAGATGCTAATGGAAGTTATGGGTTTGCAACTACCCGGTAGCTCCTTTATCAATCCAGGTACTCTACTCAGGAAGCAATTAACCCGTGCAGCGACCAAACAGCTAGTTGAGCTAACAAGCTTTTCGTCCTCATATACCCCCTTGGGAGAGATTATTGACGAACGCAGCCTAGTCAATGGGATTGTCGGATTATTGTCTTCAGGTGGCTCCACCAATCACGCGATACACATCATCGCAATAGCTCGCGCGGCAGGTGTTATTATCAATTGGCAAGACATGGCGGACTTGTCTGAAGTGGTGCCTCTCCTATGTCGCATTTACCCCAATGGCCAAGCAGACGTGAATCATTTCCAGGCGGCAGGCGGGATGTCGTTGTTAATTCGAGAGCTGCTCGGCGCTGGTTTAATGCATAACAATGTTAGAACTATTTTGGGTGATGGCGGTTTGCAGCGTTATTGTGATGAGCCATTTCTTGACGACACCGACGGAGTTTTATGGCGCTCTGGGAGTATTACAAGTCTAGATAGTGAAATTATCAGCAATTGCCAATCGCCCTTTAGCGATGAAGGTGGTCTTAAGCTGTTAACGGGGAACTTAGGTCGCTCGGTAATAAAAGTATCTGCAGTGAAACAAGAATTTAGAATAGTTAAAGCCTCTGTGATCATTTTTGAGCGGCAAGAAGACATGCAAATTAAATTTGATGCTGGAGAGCTTGACAGGGATTTTATCGCTGTCATGCGTTTTCAGGGACCGAAGGCGAATGGCATGCCAGAGCTGCATAAGCTAACGCCAATTTTGGGGATCCTGCAGGATCGTGGTTTTAAAGTGGCTTTAGTTACCGACGGCAGAATGTCTGGGGCGTCCGGTAAAGTCCCCGCGGCGATCCATCTTTCTCCCGAAGCTCTGGATAACGGACCGATTTCAAAATTACGCGACGGTGACGTAATTGAGCTCGATGCGAATTCAGGTACTTTGAGGGTCATTGGAGAAGAATTTTTGAGCCGGGACCCTGCGGAGGTAAGTGAGTCGTCGAGTCGCGGTATGGGTCGTGAGTTGTTTAGTGGTTTTCGTTCGCTAGTGGGCTCAGCAGAGGATGGCGCTTCGATATTTGGCGACTATAAATAAAGGTCAAAAAGAATTGAGGCATAATGGCAAAGTCAGAGGCCAAGACAATCGTTTTTTCGACAATCGTTTTGCTAAACGTGTCAAAAATACGATTACTAGAGAAATAATAATTTAACATCGTAGTGGCAAATTTCAGTCAAATACTGAATAGATTGCTTTACGGCGTTTTACGAGAGAGTAAACATGAGCGATCCGTTTGATATCGTCATTTTTGGTGGCGCTGGAGATCTAGCGCTAAGAAAGCTAATTCCCGCACTATATAGGGCTTTTCGCGAGGAGACGCTCTCTCCAGAGTGTCGAATTATAGCCAGTTGTTTGGGTGTCGATGACGCCAAGAATTATTTGAAAACCGTTGAAAAATCATTAAAGGAATATCTGGCAGAGGACGAGTTTAGTGATGTAGCAATTAAGCGCTTCAGCAATTGCCTATTTCCTCTGGTACTGAATGTGGCTGAGAAAGGCGAAGGCTGGGAGTCTTTACACGAGATTTTGGTATCTGAAATTTCAAGAGTTAGGGTTTTTTACTTGGCAATACCGCCTACAATTTTCGGTATTTGTTGCCAACTGATGTCTGAAATGGAATTAATTTCAGCAAATAGCCGTGTGGTAGTCGAAAAACCATTGGGTTACGATGCGGCTTCAGCAGATGAAATCAATAACAAAATAGCTCAGTATTTTGAAGAGGAAAGTATTTACCGAATAGATCATTATTTAGGTAAGGAAACAGTTCAAAATCTCATGGCTCTGCGTTTTACAAATTTGATTTTTGAACAATTGTGGGATGCTAAGTCCATTGACCACGTGCAAATTAGTATATCTGAAACAGTGGGGTTAGAAGGACGTGCCGGCTTCTATAATGAAGCCGGCGCATTGCGAGACATGGTCCAAAATCACTTGATACAATTATTGTGCCTGGTTGCAATGGAATCGCCGCACAAAGTCAATGCCAACAGTATTCGCGCCGAAAAGTTGAAAGTGTTAGAAGCTCTGAGACCTATGAAAGGCAAGGACGTTGAGAAACATACAGTGCGCGGACAATATGTAGCTGGTAGCTATAACAACAAACTTGTATCGGGATATATCGAAGAGTTGAATTCTCCCGAAAGCACGACGGAGACTTTTGTTGCGTTGCGCGTATTTATCGACAATTGGCGCTGGGCAAGAGTCCCATTTTATCTTCGGACCGGTAAGAGGATGAAAGAGCGATGTGCCGAAATTGTTATCCAATTCAAAGATGTGTCGCATCGCGTTTACGATGATGCAGCCGGCCCCTTGGCTCCCAACCGTCTGGTCATTCGGTTGCAACCGGAGGAACTAATACAGTTGACATTGATGTCTAAAGACTTAGAAACTCTCGGTATGCAATTGCAGCCAGCGACCTTAAACTTGAGCTTCTCAGATACTTACACTCAATTTCGCAGCGATGCCTATAAGCGGTTGATATTGGATGCCGCTGTTGGAAATTCCAGCTTATTTATCCATCGGGATGAAGTAGATTTAGCCTGGGCTTGGGTTGATCCGATAATTGAAGCGTGGGAAGAATCGAATGCCGCACCTCATTTATATCGGGCAGGTACTTGGGGGCCCGAAGAGTCTAACGAGTTACTGGAGGAAGATGGCCGATACTGGTTTAATACAGGTGAAGGAGTTGGGAAGAAACAATCATGATAGTTGAGCATTTTTTTCCCGATAGAAAAAGTCTTTTTTCCTCGATGGCAGAAGAATGCAAATCGATACTGACCAATGGAATACTCGAAAATGGTTCCGCTACAATGCTTGTGTCTGGAGGTAGTACACCGCTACCTTTATACCAAAAGCTGTCCGGTTCAGATTTGTCCTGGTCAAACATCAAAGTCGCGCTTGTTGACGAGCGCTGGGTCGACGATGATCACCCTGGAAGTAATGCGTCTTTTATAAAAACTAGTCTGCTTCAAGATAGGGCAAAAGAAGCAGCGTTTGTGAACATGAAAACGGACGATGACACGGCTGAGCAGGGTTTGATTCAGTGTGAAGAGTTCTACAAGGAACTGCAAACGCCGTTCGATCTCACCATTCTTGGTATGGGGGCCGACGGGCATACTGCTTCATTGTTTCCCTATTCAAAGGGACTTGAGCTTGCGTTAGATAAAAAAAATGAGAGTATATGTACGGCCATTCAAGCTAATCAGAGCGACGTGACGGGTGAATTGACTGAGCGTATGTCGCTTACCATCTCGGGTTTGATGAAGTCTCGACAGTTGCACTTATTGATCACTGGAGAAGAAAAGTTGGCGGTATATCGACAAGCGCTTAGTCATTCGCAGGAAGAGTTGATGCCAATTTCTGCCATTCTACATCAGTATGAAATTCCTGTAATAGTGTATTGGGCGCCGTAACGAGGATCTAATTGATTGGGAAAAGGCACGTTTTTAAATTTGGTTCGCTTGTTGGAGTGTTGAAAAAATTGTCAGCTGAAGCTGGATGGCATGTACATTGAAAATCAACAGTTATTAACACGACAATATATAATTTTTATTTAGCAGTTTTTAGCGGGAAATGTTTATGCTCAGCATTGAAAAAATAATGAAAAGTAGTCCAGTCATACCTGTGATTGTAATTGAAAATCTTGCGGACGCGGTCCCGCTTGCCAATGCTTTAGTAAAAGGTGGCCTTAGAGTGCTTGAAGTTACGTTGCGTACAGAGTTCGGCCTAGCAGCAATCACTGAGATTAGGAGGGCCATTCCAGATGCGATTGTCGGGGCGGGTACGGTAATTAGTTCCGATGATTTGGGAAATGCAGTGGCCGCTGGTTCTCAATTTCTCGTCAGTCCTGGCAGCACCGATAAACTCATTGAAGCTGCACTGGCACAGAGCGTACCGATTCTGCCAGGAGTCGCTACACCCAGTGAGGCAATGAATCTTCTCGCGCGAGGCATTTCTCATATGAAATTTTTCCCTGCGCAGGCCGCGGGAGGAATAGCGATGCTGAAGTCTATTAATGGACCATTACCACAGATAAAATTTTGTCCAACTGGGGGTATTAGCAGCGAAACAGCCTCTGATTTTCTGGCCCTTGAAAACGTATATTGTGTCGGTGGGTCATGGATGCTGGACAAATTAGACATAGAAAGAAAAGATTGGGCTGCGATAGAAAGAAAATCCAAAGCCGCATCACAGATAGGAGTCTCGAGCTCAAACACTTAGCATATTCAGACTAACTAGTGCCTATCCAGAAATAGGCGGTTTTATAAACGATGTCGTTGCGAGCGTTAGCGAGGCAATCTCCTGCAGGCCGCTCCAATGCAGGAAATCATTTACATTCTACACCATGAGATTGCCGCGCTTCGCTCGCAAAGACGGGTTTATAGATGGGTACTATGATGTACACTCTACACCATGAGATTGCCGCGCTTCGTAAAGAGGAGTTTCTGGATAGGCCCTAGCTAATTGATTTTTGTGTCTTCGAGGCTATTTTTCACTTTTTTTAGTTGTTGCTCCATCTCGGGCCCCAGAGCCAGT
The DNA here is from genome assembly GCA_047623245.1 of Oceanicoccus sp. GTDB lineage: Bacteria > Pseudomonadota > Gammaproteobacteria > Pseudomonadales > Dasaniaceae > Oceanicoccus. The sequence goes on from JBLHNZ010000004.1 coordinate 15,978, forward strand.
GCTAGGCCGGTTGCCAATATGTCTATAATAGTCAAGATGATAATGCGAATCGTCATGGGTACGTAAATAGTTGTATCTTCGAGCTCGTCCCCTGACGTTATCGTGACATCTGCGATATTTGCGAGCGGCGAGTTAGGGCTGGTAATAGCGATAAGTGTCGCATTACTTTCTTTCGCGATCTTGGCAATGTCTACCAATGCTTTGGTGCGTCCAGTGAATGAAAACATCAAAATCGTAGTTCCCTCATTTGCAGTTGCGGCTGCCATTCGTTGCATCAAGTAGTCTTCATAGGCAACGGTAGGAATACCTAATCGAAATAATTTGTGCTGGGCATCTTTAGCAATGGCCGCTGCTCCTCCCATACCGAAAATGTCTATTCTTTGTGAGCCTTTTAGAATTTCTACGGCTTCCTCAATGACATCTGCTTGTAAGTTTGCTCGCATATATTCTAGAGCGGCTTGATTAGCATTAATGCGTTTTTCGATATAACTTTGCGCATCGTCTCCCGGTGATACTGACTCACTGATAAAGGTAGTGTTGCTCGCAAGGCTTTTTGCGAGCTGAACTTTAAAATCCGGAAAGCTATTGCATCCTAGCGTGCGGCAAAACCGGGATATCATTGGGTCGCTGACGGCAGCTAGACGGGCTAGTTTAGCAGTCGTTGCATTCACTGTTGCTTCTGGATCCAGCAAGATAACATTGGCAATTCTTGATTCAGCCTTGCTAAGAGTCGGTAAGACCTGTCTGAGATGAATTAGAATACTCATTCTTGTCACTTTGTTAATTGGCTGCTAAAAATTTATGGGGCGGATCGTTTCTGTTTCTTTATCGCGATGTCAAACTACACTTTTGCGGAAATAACCCACAGACTTCTAATTATCGGGGCAATGTTGAGTGAGGCGTTTGCGAATGCCATACAAGTAACCCGCATAGTATCTTCTTTCGCTAACAAAATATCAATTTTGTGTTCTTGTCGTAGTATTCGAAATAGTGAAACATGCAGTCACATCTTTTGCGAAATACCGACATTCGTTTGAATTGGAGCGAGTTTACCTGACAGCAGGTTTTCGAGGCCGCTTATAGATATTAACTCCTGTCTTGGGCTTTTTTCACGAGCAGACGAGTTAGAATTAGGATAAGTGGGAGACGTTAGCAGAGCAGGTACGTGTAGTAAATTGAGTGATGACTGGTCTACGGTCTCTGAGGCTTTGAACCTCGGAGACCGTAATAGTAGAGCAATGGCTAGAAAGTTACAGTTTAAATTGTCTTACAATGGCTTCCATCGAAGAGGCCATTTTCGCAACTTCGGCCGTATTTTTTGCAATCTCAACAGCTCCGTTGGCTGTCAGTTGTGCTACTTCTGATATGTTATCGATATTACGCTCCATTTCTCGTGTTGCGGAGCTTTGCTCTTCAGATGCACTAGCTATCTGGTTAGTTTTATCTTTGATTGTGCTAACGCCTTCAGTAATAGCTTCTAATGAACGGCTTGCCTCCGCAGCTTGTTTGACTGACTCTTCGGCTTGAACTGTTCCTTTTTCCATGACGTTCACGGCTTCGCGGGCACCGGTTTGAAGCTTCTCGATCATCTCTTGAATCTCTTGAGTCGATGTTTGAGTTCGCGATGCTAAAGTACGTACTTCATCCGCTACAACCGCGAAACCACGTCCTTGTTCTCCGGCACGTGCCGCTTCTATTGCTGCGTTCAGAGCAAGCAAATTAGTTTGTTCAGCGATACCACGGATGACATCAAGAACAGAACCGATGTCATCAGTTTCCTGTCGCAATTTGTTGATTACTTCAGCCGCGGCATTAATATCGACTGACAGGTTCTCTATTTGAGACATGGTCATTGTCACAATGTTGTGACCACTTGTTGCTTCTTTATCAGCTTGCTCTGCGTTGTCGGCTGTTTGTGAAACGTTCTGTGCAACGTCGTCAACAACCGCTGCCATTTCTCTAACCGCTGACACCATTTTCTGAATATCGGATTGTTGGCTGACTGCGCCTTGTTCGGTTTCTTGCGCGGTCTGCGACAATTGCTCTGTATTACTATGTAATTCTGATGCAGTAGTCGAAAACTCCTGGATAACTTTATGTATCTTGTCGATGAATGTATTGAACCAAAGTGCGAGTTGACCGACTTCGTCGCCGGTGGTTACAGGAAGACGTTGTGTCAAGTCTCCTTCACCTTCTGCGATGTCTCGGAGTGCCTCTACAACTGCGTTGATCGGTCTGACAATTCCTGCCTGTATAACAAAGGATATAACCGCTGCCAAAAGGCTGATTAGCAAAACTGTCACAACGGAGCTCCAAATTGCGCTACCGATGGCGTCTTGCACTTCTTCGAGGCTTATTTTCATGTAAATGGAAGCGACCTTGCTTCCGCCGGACATAATAGGTTCAAAAATTTCTAGAAAATCGTCGTCTGAATCCAGACTCCGTGACTTTGCTACGTTTGGAAAGCCGCTGGGAAGGTCGCCCGAATTGTCCTGTACGCCCTGCTTATACCAAACAAAGGGTTTATCATTTTCAGTAAAAATGACGGCGCTCGCGATACGCTTGCTGTTGGATAATGTATTGATTGTCGCTCGCCCAGACGTTTTATCGCCAAATTCCATGGCCCCCGTCGTACTACCCGCAACGATTTGCGCGAGCGTAATAGAGTCTTTTTGGATAGTCTCGTTAAAACGTGAGATCTCCATCGTCACAGAAACAACATTCGAGGCAATAACTGCGAAGACGCTCGTCAGAGTTATTCCAAGTAATATTTTCCATTTAAGGGATAAGCCTTTATTGTCCATACAAATTACCTAATTATTAATGGTTATTGTTAATAGCTACTTTTTTGGTATCTGAAAAGATATTTTGGTAAACGGCCACGTAGCGACCCGTCGAAAACATCTTTGTTATATTCTCATTTAGCTTAATTTATCCGCGGTCTAGCTGTACGCTCCTAACACTATAGCATTAAATTAACGCATTCTGTATATGGGATTATCCTGCCAAGCGAGCCTTAAGGGTGCGTACGATTTTGTTGTATTTATGTGCAGTGAGTTTATTGTTTTCAGCCATTTTATGATACTGTCGGCCATTTCTCGATCAACTCAAGCAAATTTTCACATTGGATACGATCTTTTTTATTTCGTTCTTGTTTTTTATCCATTGCTACGAAGTCGAAGCATTACTTTTGGAAGGTCCCGCATTATCATTTCACTGCCTTCTTTGCGATGGATGCTTGGTAAAGTGACACTAAAAAAGATACAGAAGCTCGACGAGAATTTCCAATTTATCAAAATACTCTCTAAAATTTTGTAAGTCCACGAGAGTATAGTAAACAATAGCGGGAAAACATAGAGGCCAATAGCCCGTATATTCTGTTACTCTCTGGCCGATTGCATTGAGGGGAACAAAAAAAACGCAAGTTGATGATTTTATGAGAAAATTGTTGGTAACGAAGCGTCGATTTGTCTGATAGGTTTTAATTTCCAGTGTTTTTCGGCTGGTGATACCCTACGCGTAAAGTCTCGTATCGCAAATATGTTAAATGGTCTTTGAATGTGTGTAGTCACCTGCTAAATTGAACGCGGTATTTTATTGTTCCTGATTTGTTAGTTTCTAAGTCAAGATATCGTCGCCCGCGTTTTTTGTAAGAGTGGATTATAGGTTTCAGAGTGGATCTAAATTTGATTTATTCTTGAAATTAGTTCGGGCGTTCTTGTCGAACCCCATTAAAACGTCAGTAAAATACCAAGAGCGAAAGATATTAGTCGAAACAAGAGAGTTGAGGCGATAATTCTGTGGTGGCTATGCATTAAGCGCAAGTTTACTTCAAGCGTTATAGATAGAGTAAGATCGTCAATACTGATCGCGGTCCAGTCTGTGTATTGGACAAACTACATTTTCCACTGAGTGAAAAAATGACAGAAATACACCGTCCCAGCCGAGAGCAGCTAGCGTCGTTGTTTTACAAATTTATCGACGCTGACTATGTCATTGATGATCTGGAAACACAGAGGCCGTATGAGTGTGATGGTCTTACTATGTATTGTGAACTGCCGCTTCTGGTTCTGTTACCAGAGTCGGTTCTGCAAATACAAGAAATCATGAAAATATGCTACCGCTATCAAATACCGGTCGTAGCTAGGGGTGCGGGAACTGGATTGAGTGCCGGAGCCATGCCGAACGCAGACGGCGTTTTATTATCGTTAGCCCGATTTACTGAAATTCTTGAGATTGATTCTCTTTCCCGAACGGCGAAGCTGCAGCCCGGTGTGCGAAATCTTGCAATTAGTGAGGCAGCAGCCCCCTACGGATTATATTACGCGCCAGACCCGTCTTCTCAGATAGCTTGCACAATCGGAGGTAATGTTGCTGAAAATTCTGGAGGGGTTCATTGTCTGAAGTACGGATTAACAGTCCACAATATCCTCCAGGTTGAAATGGTTACTGTCGAAGGAGAATTAGTGGCTATCGGTAATGCTGGTTTGGATGCAGCGGGTTTCGATCTTCTAGCGCTTGTTACAGGTTCGGAAGGTTTGCTTGGAATAATTACCGAAGTGACAGTGAAATTACTACCGATTCCGGAAAAGGCGCAGGTGATCATGGCGGCTTTTGATACAGTGCAAGAGGCTGGTGATGCGGTGGCGGCTGTCATTTCGAGTGGAATTATACCAGCGGGCTTGGAAATGATGGATAGTCACGCGATCAAAGCCGCCGAAGACTTTGCTCATGCAGGGTATCCGATTCATGCCAGGGCGCTTTTATTGTGTGAGGTCGACGGGACAAGAGAGGAAGTTCAGGAGGATATAGAAAAGGTAGACGCTGTGTTCAGGGACATGGGTGCAATATCAACGAGGATATCTTCAAATGAAGAAGAGCGAGAACTTCTTTGGAAAGGAAGAAAGTCTGCGTTCCCGGCAGTTGGTAGAATATCTCCTGATTACTATTGTATGGACGGCACTATACCACGTAGAAAAATCGCTTTTGTGTTAGATGAAATGGACAAAATGTCGAAATATTACAACTTACGCGTCGCAAATGTTTTTCATGCCGGAGATGGAAATTTACATCCACTCATCCTCTTTGACACCAGCATTCCGGGAGAATACGAAAAAGCGGAGGAATTTGGGGCGAGAATTTTACAGCTCTGTGTGGAAGTAGGTGGAAGTATTACTGGGGAGCATGGAGTTGGTATCGAGAAAATTCGCCAAATGGCAATTCAGTTTAACGATGAGGAAATCCAGCAATTTCATAGCATCAAAGCTGCATTTGATCCCAGCGGAACACTTAATCCTGGAAAGGGGATTCCTATGCTAAAGCGCTGTCAGGAATATCGTTCCTTGCAGATGTCCTACCCCGTCTCACAAACTCAAAAAGAGAGCAGTTGATGAGCGATGTTAGTTCGGAGTTAATAAATCGTGTTGCTGCAGCGATAGCTGATCAAAGTAAATTAAATGTTGTTGGCCGAGCTACCAAGAATTTTATAGGCCGTAATCCGACGGGAGAAGTCGTTTCTCTTGCTGAACACTCTGGGATTATCAGCTATCAACCCGTAGAGCTGGTGATGACCGTGAGGGCTGGGACAACTTTGATGGAGATCGAAAATACGCTACAAGAGCATGGGCAGATGATGTCTTTTGAACCGCCCAATTTTGATGGGCAAGCAACAATAGGAGGCACATTAGCCTGCAACATGTCTGGGCCAGCCCGACCCTGGAGTGGCTCGGTTCGCGATATGGTTTTGGGTGTCAAATTAATCAACGGAAAAGCCGAGCACCTAAATTTTGGCGGTCAGGTGATGAAAAATGTAGCGGGTTATGATGTTTCGAGATTGCAAGCAGGAGCCATGGGAACCTTAGGTATATTGACAGAGATTAGTTTCAAGGTCATGCCGAAACTTGCGATGTCAGCAACGCTCGTTAAAGAAATGGACGCTCAAGAAGCGATTGAAACGATTGCACGATTGTCGGGGAAGGCAAATTCCTTAACAGGAGCGTGTTGGCTGGATGGCAAATTAACCGTTCGCATGTCGGGTGCTGCTCGTGCAGTAGAGGCGGCTATTAAACAGTGGCCCGGCGGAGTTCTCGACGACGCGGACTCTTTTTGGCATAAACTAAGAGAGCAACAGTTGGACTTTTTTGCGGGTGATCTTCCTTTGTGGAGGTTTTCAGTCAATTCCAATGCGAGCCATTTTTTGCCTGATGAAAATTGGCTAATCGATTGGGGCGGTGCGCAGCGATGGCTGCGAGGAAACTTTGAAAAAGAAATTTTGGAGCAACAGGCCGTCAAGTCTAGTGGTCAAGTAGGTTTGTATCGTGGAGGGAATCGAAATGGTGAAGTATTTCATTCTCAGTCTAATGGTCTAAAAACGATACATCAACGATTAAAATTCTCCATGGATCCGTCCGGAATATTCAATCCCGGGCGGCTTTACGAATGGCTTTAATGTAGTCGCACTAGGAAAAATCGGACATGTATACGAAGTTACACGCGCATTTTATAGATACCCCTAGAGGACAAGAGGCTGAATCGATTCTGCTTAGTTGTGTTCATTGCGGTTTTTGCAATGCAACGTGCCCGACCTATCAAGAGCTTGGGGACGAACGCGAGGGGCCCAGAGGACGAATATATTTGATCAAGCAATTGCTTGAAAAAGGTCAAGCCACAGAAAATACACGAAAGCACTTGGATAGTTGCTTAAATTGTCGGAGTTGCGAAACGACTTGTCCCTCTGGTGTTTCCTATGGTCGTTTAGTTGATATCGGAAAAGAAATTGTAGAAGAGCAGCAGATCAGGCCTGTGCATGAGCGATTGATGCGCTGGAGCATTCGGCAGGTTTTGCCATTTCGTAAGCGATTTACGCCTTTACTACGTATCGGTCAATTCGTACGACCACTGCTGCCTACGTCAATAAAAAGAATAGTACCACTTAAAAAGCCAGTATTGTCCTGGCCGCAAAAAAAGCACAAACGGCAAATGCTAGTTTTGGGTGGTTGCGCCCAACCGGGTGCAACGCCTAACACTAATGCCGCTGCGTCTCGAGTTTTAGACACGATGGGCATTTCTCTGGTTGACATGCCCAAGGCTGGATGCTGTGGCGCAGTGAGCTATCACCTTTCCGAACCAGATGAAGCAATGGGTTTCATGCGAAGAAACATTGACGCATGGTGGCCTGCAATTGAAGGTGGTGCAGAGGCAATAGTAATAACGGCTTCAGGCTGCGGACCGATGATAAAAGACTACGGAGAACAGCTAAAGCTAGATCCTGACTATGCAGAAAAAGCTAAGCAAGTTAGTTTTCTTGCAAAAGACATTAGCGAAGTGATATCACTGCAGGACATCGAACGCATGGATTTAAACGTTGATAGCTTGACCACGGCTGTGCATTGTCCGTGTTCGCTGCAGCACGGATTGAATCTACCTAATAAAGTGGAACAATTACTAGAGGTAGCGGGTGTCAAGGTCACTGCAACGAAGGAAAAACATTTGTGTTGTGGCTCCGCAGGAACCTATTCAATTTTACAGGGGGAAATGAGCCAGCGGCTACTAACGAATAAATTGAAAGCGCTAAATGTTAATAATCCCGACAGAATTGTGACTTCAAATATTGGTTGTCAACTGCACCTTGCTACGCGGTCGGAAGTGCCTGTTCTACATTGGATAGAATTGATAGAACAGGGCCTTCAACCGGCGGATCGATGATGCGCCTGATAGCTAGTAGTGCCCATCCAGGAATAGACGTTTTTTAACGGTGTCGTTGCGAGCGGCAGCACGACAATCTCCTGCGTGCCGCTCCAATGCTGGTAATGATGTACACTCTGCGCCATGAGATTGCCGCGCTTCGCTCGCAAAGACGGGTTTCTGGATCGGCACTAGTTAGTATTGAAATTCATTGATTATTTTGTTCAGGTTTTGGCCCAAATCCAACAGCTCATCACTGGATTTTGAGGTCATTTGGCTTTGCTCGACGAGCGAATGCGAAATATCATTTACCTGCATTACATTTCGATTGATCTCTTCCGCAGCGTGACTTTGTTCTTCAGCGGCCGCCGCAATTTGTGTGTTCATATCATTCACACTAAGCATGAGCTCGTTAATGTTGCGGAGTATGATTGCCGATTCAGAAACGAGTTCGATACCAGACTCTCCACGAAGATTGGCTTGGGTGACTTTGGCAACCACGTCGGAAGTACCTGTCTGAAACTCTTCTATCGTATCTCTAATCGTAATGGTCGATTCCTGTGTACGCTGCGCGAGGGTTCGAACCTCATCAGCTACTACGGCAAATCCTCGACCTTGTTCCCCTGCGCGTGCAGCTTCAATAGCTGCATTGAGAGCCAACAAATTAGTTTGTTCAGCTATGCCTTGTATTGTGTCTAACACAGATGTGATATTTTTACTTTTTTCTTCCAGCTCCTGGATAGCTCGACCGGCTTCCTGGACTTCGTCTGTTAGGGCTTGTATTTCTTGTTTGGCTTTCTCCCCTGCACTCGATCCGTTAACAACTGCTTCGAGGGTTCGCGTGACTGTATCGGCAGCTTCAGAAGCATTCCGTGCAATTTCCTGAGTGGTGGCGTTCATCTCGGTTACCGCTGCAGATGCTTGCTCAATTTCCTGATTCTGACTATCGGAGGAGTTTCTTAAAGCAATACTGGCAGTGGACATTAGGTTTGCCGATGCTTCAACTTGCGTAGCAGACCCCTTTATCTTTTCCATGACGTCGTGCAAAGTCTCGATCATCTGATCGAATGCCTTGCCCATGTAGCCTAACTCATCGTCATGGTCATAATTGAGTCTGATATTTAGATTTTTAGTATCGGCAATTTCTAATATACGTTCTTTAAAGGTACCAATCGGCTTGTAGATAGATTGCGCAACAAATATGCAAATACCGGCAACGGTAATACTTGTTAGTAGTATCCCTATGAACAGGATCGTCTGAGCGGATTGGTACGCCTCTTCAATAGTGACGCGTATTTCCTTATGAAGATCCTCAAACTGATTCTCCATGGTGTGGATCGCCGACCTCATTTCCCCTTGGTATCCGTCATTTGCGGTTAATCCATTAGCTGTTTCTCTATCGACTACCGCTTGAAACTTGCTAGTGTATAAATCTAGTGCGCCAAGAACGGCTGCTGTCGTAGATGACTCAATACCTGTACTCTCACTTTCACCTGCCATCGATCGAAAATTCTCGACTTCTTCGTCGAATACTGTTTTATATTTCTCGTTACGGCGGAGCATAAAGTCTTTTTCGTGACGACGTAACATTAGCATTGAAACATTGAGATTTGGACTTCCTGCTAGTAGCTTCTCGACTTCGTGAACGGCATCACGTAATTCGCCATACAAGCCACTTTCTGAATCTAAGCCAATTTCTTGTAGTGTTTCGGCAACTGTGTCGAATTTGTCTGCATAGCGTGATAGTGAGTTCGCCATGTCACTTAGAAGAGAGGAATCAATGTCGGATTCTTGTAGATGAGAAACTAGATCATCAATTTTGTTTTTCGTCGACCGGTATTCTTCCTGAAATTTGTCCAGGTGTTTTTCGTCTTTTCTAGCGAGGAAATCTTTTTCGTGGCGCCTTAGACCTAACATTGATGCATGAATTTCGACCAGTGTAGTTTCAGTGCTACTGAGCTTACGTCCAGAGCTGGCATTTATTGTCGCCATGGAGCCTACAATAATTATGCCGACAACTCCTATAGCCGCGACGAGAAGCAACTTGCTCTTAATAGTTAAATTCATAAATGTTCCTTAAGTATCCCGAACTGTCAGTGCGAAACAATAATGGGTGTAATTAGTATGTCAGATTAGGTGTGTCGCTTAGTAGTTCGGCTGTTTTTGTATTTTCTTGATTATTTACTGTGTTATTCCCTTTAGACGTCCTAAATTTACGGCCCAAACAGGGCTGCTAATACGTTCTGATTACCGCGACTATAACATTGGTAATAAAATCAAAACATAATAAAAACATAATAAAAACATAGGTCAGTGGAACTTTTTCGTTTTTGACCCTGCAAGAACTTTAGCCCTAATACGCATGTTGGGCTGCACACTGTTAAACGGTAGTTCCCTTGTTCCTTGGAATTCCCTAGGTCGAACTCCTATGCCTTTCCAAGTCGGGTCCTTTGGGTCGGTCTCCTACAAAGCAAGAGCGGCGTCACTAGAGTATCTCATTGCCAAAAGCACTGAGCAGTATTGTCTGAAAAATGATCGGTTAGAAATCTGTTGAATGAATAAATCTGAGTCTAGTAAATAGTATAGCGCTTGCCGCCATTTTTACAGTTTTTTCCGGCGATAAGCCACTTGCACATAATACCTACATAGCGCCGTGGAGCGAGGTCACCTCGGCGAGACCGTGTGGTCAAAATCGCGGCATTATTATGGAGTTTCAATGTTAGTTGATTCTCTTGAGATTACTCGAATCACAAACATTGGGCTTTTTGAAAAGACTCTACTTCGTACAGTCACGACTAAGTGGTTGACGTATCTACAGGTCTTGCTTAGACGTCAAGAGTTTCTTTCGGTAAGTGGTGTTTCTCATTAATGGCGCCTGTAAATAGTATATTATGATGGTCATTTTTCGCTATTTAGCACGGTTCGATAACCGATCACGGTATCGCATTGAGCATCGATAAGAAAGAGAAAGCACCTTTTGCAACATTAACGTTTAGAAAGTTTTAGGAACTAAAAATAAGACCTTATATGCCAATTTATAATGAGCCTGATTATGGCTAGCCATCCGCTGTAAGGTTGTGTACTATTTTGCCTGATGTCATTCCCCTACACTATGTTTTTAATAAGAGTACAGATTATGAAACGTTTTACACGCTCACTAAAATTTGCAGTTCTGGTCTGTTTGACGGGTTTTATGGTTGCTTGCGCAAGTACTTCAGTTAACTATGCTGAAAAAATTCTTGGTAAGTGGGATACGGACGTGAACGGTTTTCCCATTACAGTTGAGATATCTGAAACAGAAATCGGCGTAGTAGGATTTGGACAGAGTATTCCCTACAGTTTGGCTGAAAATGTGATTTCGTTCGACTTTCAAGGGCCGCAAGTTGCAAGCATTGAATTTGTAAGTGACGACGTTATGAACCAAACGAATACTGCGACTAACGTAGTGCAAGTGTTTAATCGTCAAAAACCCTGATTAATAACCGTAAATTGAAAAAAGCATCGTTATAGTGAATTAGCGCTGTTCTTCATTTGTTGTGAGGTACGGCTCTAGTTTAGTCCCCGAGTTTTTGTAGTTCGCTATTGTCGAGCCAAATCCAGCCAGAACCACAACCACAACCACAACCACAACCCTCATAATCTCGTATCGCGCTGGCACTTCATCATTTTATTACCTAATAGATCAGTAAAGGATGGCTAAGACTCGCGTCGATAAACGGATTTAGATCTAGGTTGTCGTCTTCCGGATATAGCGTGTGTATAGATAGTTTCGGTTCTGAGGCGTAAGCGGTCGGTCCCAAGGCGCCGACAGTAGTAATCACACTAAAGAACCGGTTCAGGCTACCGTTGATTGACATCTGAACGCGAAAACTTGCCATCGGTTCGAGCTTGGCCGCTCGTTGCTGCCAGTCTTCTGGAACGCTAGGATGGGACTCAAGTCTACTCTGTAGATTCTGATCATTTTGGTCATTACTAAATAGCGCCCGCTGCTTTAACGACATCAGTATGACCGATAGAGTGTCCTCTCTATTACTTACAAGACTACCGGCTCCCTCTTGATTAAATAGGAAATCATAATGGTTTGTTACATTTTCCAAGGCGCCTTGGTCAAGAGAGTTTCTAAAAACGCCTACCCAGCCGCGGTTGACCATGAGGATATTTGCAGATGAATCCAGTAACACGGTTGGATAGGGGTCTAAGGCTTTTAATGTCATCGCCATAGATTTGCGAAGCCACTTCATATCCGGCGAGTGAAAGTCAACATGTTGTTCGGCCGCTGCAAATCCCGCCGATATTAATAAATGATTACTGTCTCTTATACCCAGACTAAGTACATTGCAGATATCTAATACCATTGTCTCGCTGGGTCGGCTGCTGCCATTTTCCATACGGCTAATATGTCTTGGTGAACTTTGAAGTTTATCTGCCAATGCTTCTTGGCTGAGCCTGTGTAGTCCTCGCCAGAATTTAAGAAAGCGTCCAAAAGCGAGTTCCGGTTCTGGCTCGATCTCATGCTGCATATGGTGACTCATGGCTATTTGAGGGGTTCTGCCATTCCCACACATTTCTTAAAAGTGCAGTTGGGGCGTATACCAGTTAGGTGGCGAAACGTCCATTACTAACTTTAGAAATGCTGGATGTGGGCTATTAGAAAATTAATAAAACATTATAAGCTGATCGAGAAAGTAATAAACCAGAAAGTTTTCAAATAGAAGGTTTTAAGAAAATATTGAGTGTTTTTACGGCTATATCCTATTTCTCTTTTTGAAATCGATGAACGTACATCTTTATCGTGAAATTCTATAGGGTGAT
>JBLHNZ010000005.1:0-27758 GCA_047623245.1 Oceanicoccus sp.
TATCCTAAGGGAGTACTCGTCCTATATCCAAAAAAACCTTCCCGATGCCGCCAGTCTTGCCCGTTCCTTGTCTAAAGATGCTATCTCAAATGGCCCAATTGTTAAGGGCCTAGAGTCAAGACTGGCCGACGCCCAGACAGATATTTCAGAAGTCAGTGCGATGGGAGAGGAACAAGTCAATAATGTTTACCAAGAGATGCTCGCCATTCAGGAAGCAGCTAAACCTGAAATTTATGGCATGATTCTAAGCGACCCCATCAACGTTTTAGCCGATATGTCAAAGGGGAAATTGGCCCGCGTCGCGGCATTGAGTAAAGAAGCGAGCTCGCGCATCAACGAGGCAGACGATTTTGGCGCCGGCAGCCAACTCGTTGGCAATCCGCAATATGGCAACTGGAGAGAAAATAGCTCCGGCAATTCATTTTGGCACTGGTACGGTCAATATGCTTTCTTTTCGACAATGCTCAGCCGACCCATTATGTATAATCGGTGGTCGGGTGGTCGCGACTATAGCTATTACAATGATTATGGTCGATCAGCGTACACCTCCCCCGCGCAACGTCGCAGCCAGCAAACCGTAGAACGCAATACCAGCAACAAGTTTAAAAGCAATGGGCAAACGTTTAAGAGCCCATACGCAAAGACCAAACAAACAAGTGCGGCAGTGGCTAAAAAACAAAGCAAGTTTAGCGCTAAACCGAGGTCCAGACCCGCTCCAAAATCAACAACGTCGAGCTACCGCAATTCTAGTTACCAGTCCTCTCGCAGTTCGTTTGGTGGAAAATAAAAGGGAATAACTATAATGATTAACGAATTATCAGTTTGGATGGTGAGCATCATCGCTATCAACTTAAGTATTGCTGTTACTGCTATTTGTGCCTTTCGCTTCCTTCTCGGCGCACTCGCAGGCGTCAATACGACTAACGAGCTTTCGCAAAAAGACAATTATGCATTCGGATTAGTTTTTGCTGGCGGCGCTGGCGCAATTGCACTGATTCTGGCTGCAGCGGTTGGAGGTGAGGCGGAAGTTGACTTTTTCCTTGAGGCCACAAACGTATTAACCTATGCAGCGGGCGGCATCATTCTTTTAAAATTAGGGTCGGCATTGAACGATTGGGTGATGTTTCACGAGATCTCGCTTAAGAAAGCTATATCAGAACATAATATTAGCGCCGGTATTGTCCAGGCTTCCAACCTAATAGCATTGGGCATACTACTGAATTCAGCCATTAACTGGGTAGAGTCGGAAAACTGGGAGGGCATACTGCCGGTAGCGTTAATCTTTGTGACGTCTCAGATAATACTGCTGATCATCACGCGGCTGCGAACCTTTATCTATCGCCGGCGCCACCCTGGAGAGAGTTTACAGACAGCAATTTTGAACGGGAACCCTGCGCTAGCTATCCGTTTTGCCGGCCACGTATTTGGCACAACATTGGCGGTCGGTTCCGCAGGCCATTTAGTCACATACCTCCACAGCGATCCGTTAATGTCTGCCATTAGCTGGGGGATTGTTGCACTTGTTTTAGCACTCCTATTGTCGGCACTCTCTTTCATCGCGCGCAAAGCTATTCTTGCGAAAATCGATGTAGTGGAAGAAGTAGATAATCAGCAAAACGTTGGTATAGCGTTTATTGAAGCGGCTATATTTATTTCCATCGGACTGTTGTTAGACAGTGTCCTGGTATAACCTGAAAAAATGAAGGCTCCAGATACTCATTCTCGTCGGCAACTGCTAGTACACGATGCGATGCTTATTAGCATTATGGGTACATTGGCGGCCTGTGGAATAATATACGAATATTTGATGGCGCATTTCGCCGGGCGTGTGCTCGGTGCGTTTGAATCAACTATCTATGCCATGATCGGCATTATGATTGTCTCCATGGGTATTGGCGCATTTTTGGCAAAATGGGTGCGCTGCCCCTTCAATGGTTTCGTGTGGCTGGAATGGGCCATTGGGCTCGTGGGCGCGACTTCCATCGTTTTTATCTCTCTCAGCGTTTCACTGATCTATACTATTCCAGCCTTTTTGCAAGAAATATATGGTCTACATCAAACCATTACTACCGATGGCATTTTTGTTAGGACTCTTACACAAATTAGTAAAGTTCTGCCCTTTGTCGCCGGCGCTATTCTCGGATTAATGATTGGTATGGAAATACCTTTAATAGCCCGAATTCGGGAACATGTTCACGGACAACACCTTAAACACAATATTGGAACAATTTATGGTGCGGATTACATCGGCGCTGGTATCGGTGCGGCCATATGGGTGCTTGTTTGTCTAAAATTACCCATCGTTTACGCCGCGGTTGGTACGGCTTTAGTCAATACACTGATTGGCGTTTGTTTTATCATTTATTATGGTGAACATCTAAAAAGTCGGGTAAAACTATGGATCGCACACGCTGTCTTGTTAGTCTTTATTGGAGCCTTAGCCACGGGTGGCGTTTCCTGGATGGAGAACATGCAAAGCACCTTGTTCAAGGACCAGGTAGTTCATACAAAAGTTACCCCCTATCAGCATTTAACTATCACCCAGAGACTGATCGGAAAAGGGCTTCCCAAAATCACCAGCCTTTATATCAATGGTCGACTGCAATTCTCAAGTAATGACGAATCGATTTATCACAGCTATTTAGCTTACCCGCCTTTACTGGCTTCCGCCAGGCACGACAACGTCCTTATTATCGGTGGTGGTGACGGTTTAGCCCTGCGCGAAGTTCTTAAATGGGATGTTGCTGCGGTGACCTTAATCGACCTCGATAAAGGTATGGTCGACTTATTTAGCGGCAAGGATCTAGCCGCGCCACCTTCGCTAAACAAACTTCTAACTGAGCTCAATGAGCATTCTTTCGATGACTCGCGAGTACAGCTCATTTTTGGCGACGCATTTATTGAAGTCGAAAAACTGCTCGGTAAAAACCAACATTTTGACACCATCATTGTCGATCTGCCCGATCCCAGTCACCCCGATATTAATAAAGTATATAGCGACTTTTTTTACGCGCGCTTAAAAGAGTTACTCAATGGTGACGGTGCAATCGGAATTCAGTCGACATCGCCATTCCACACCAAAGAAGCCTTTGTGTCCATCGGTAAAACCCTTCGCGCCGCAGGCTTTAAAACAGAACAATATCACACAAACATACCCACCTTTGGTGAATGGGGGTGGACCATCGGCACGGTGATGGGACGGCCTGCGACCGCGCGTATCGCCGAAAGGGAGATCGTACCGATTTCCTCATCCTGGTTATCGAAAGAGCAGATTCTCGCTTCATTTATATTTTCCCCAGCGTTTTTTGATAGCGCGGGGTCAATTGATATTAATACCCTCGGTTCCCACACGTTGTATCGCTATCATCAAGAAGCGTGGCAACAACGTGAAGGAATCTTCTTTGCAAACGAAAAAAATGTTGCCAAAAGCCATAATATGGAATAGATTAGCAATCGAAAGCCATATTATGGCAATAAATGGCATTTACAAGGAGCATTGTATGTCGCTTAGTGAACTAGCATTCAAGTTGAATGATCACATAACGGATGAAGGAACCCGCTTTGACGCCGTCCTTTCAGAGGAAGGAGTACTGGAAGTTGTCTGTTCTAGCAACGACGAATTTCCCATTAATATTGTGAGAACGGAAACTCAGTTGTTGGCTGTTACGCCGCTCTTCGATGTAAAAGAAGTTCAGGCTGATAATTTAGCCGAACTCAACGAGCAGTTACTCTTCATGAGCCCTGCTATTCCATTAAGTTCGATCGGACGCCAGGGGAGTACATATATTCTCTTCGGTGCCATGGCGCTTAATACTGTGTTCGATAACATTGTTCACGAACTTGAGGTTCAGGCTGAAAACACGCTGGAAGTTCTTCTCGTTGTCGAACCGCTTTTGGTGTAAAGGAGATAAATTATGAGTATTTTGAAGAGTATTTTAACTGCCATTCGCGGTGGTGCGAGTGAAGTTGGAGAGGCTGTTGTAGACGCCAACGCGGTTCGTATCCTCGAGCAGGAAATTCGCGATGCAGAGGAAGCGATTGGAAAGGCAAAGCAATCTCTAACTAGCCTGAAAGCTTCGGAGATCAAATTAAAGCGGGAATTGAACTCTCTACAGAATGACATTTCTGATTACGAGTCCAAAGCGATACGAGCACTGGAGTCAAATAATGAAGCTTTGGCTATTGAGGTCGCTGAGCGAATTGCCGAATTTGAAGTAG
Source organism: Oceanicoccus sp. (assembly GCA_047623245.1). Lineage (GTDB taxonomy): Bacteria > Pseudomonadota > Gammaproteobacteria > Pseudomonadales > Dasaniaceae > Oceanicoccus. The sequence goes on from JBLHNZ010000005.1 coordinate 4,219, forward strand.
ACGCTAACGATAAGGACACGGAACACAAAGATCTTAACATGCAAGTTAACAAGATCAACAGCATGATCCGCCAGCGAGAGAAGGCTATTCAAAAGAACCGTCGCGAGCTAGAGAAAATCAAAACGGTAGAGCAACTTCAAAAGGCGACCTCATCGATGTCAACAAATTTCGCCGCTACTAATGCGAGTGAACATCGTGTTTCTAAAGCGCTTGATCGAGTAAAAAAGAAGCAGGCTAAATGGGAAGACCACATGGAAGCCGGTGAATGGATGGCAGAGGAAGGGCAAGGAGATGACTTGGATAAAAAACTCAAGGCAGCGGGAATTGATGGAGCATCAAGTGCCACAAGCGCCAGTGTCCTAGAACGCCTGAAGCAAAAAAAATCTGTGCAGTCGTAGTAATTCATATAGGAGAGAGTGCATTGTCTGCTGGTGAGGATGCACTTTAATACGATGATATGTTGAAAAACTTTTTCTCAAAAAAAAAATCGGATACAAGGATTCTCGAAAAACCTCATCAACTAGAAGCTGGAGATATTATTTCTCTTAAATATCGTGAGTCTTTACCCGAGAGTTTAAGAGAGCAGCAGTTCGAAGTTGTAAAAGTAGGTGCATACGAATATGCCTCTGGCGTCTGCAAGGAAGTCGTTCTGAAAGGTGAGGAAAACCAGGTCTACTTTATGTCGATAGAAAACGACGATGGTGAAGACCAATTATGTTTTTCGAATAAAATTTCTCGCCAACAAACCTTAACACTCTTTTCAGAAGAAACATTCTCGCAGCTTTGGAGTGAAGACTGGGCGGAGCTCAGTGTCTTAGAAAACATCGGTTCTCTTAACGGTTGGTATACGACCCAATATAAACAGACGGTTAAAGAACAAGAAGCGTATTTTTATGATCGAGATTGCCAAGACGAAGATCTTTCGCTAGCGGAAGATGGTGATGAGCTACGCTACCACGAATGCCAGGGAGGTGACGAGCACTACGGACTTAACATCGAAATTTGGGGTGATGGCTCCACCGATGTCTTTCTTCAGGTTTACTGTCCTGCTGAAGTAATTGAGGAGATGTGGCCCCATGGTTAATAAGTTGAATGACAAGTGGTCTGTTGAAAAAAAGGCGCTAAAAAAAGTCCAAATTCATTTTTCCCTAAAGGAGCGTCTGACAAAACTTATTCGCCATGATGCCGCCGAGGATAATATTAATCCAAGCGACATCATTAGGAAAATTGTCGGGTTAACGTATCAGCGAATCCAAAGACCAAGAATAGGCTTATCGTTTCACCAAGAAGACCTCGAATACCTCTCCAACCGCTACAACCTCGATCTTAATCTTAATGACGAAAAAGAAATAAGACGACGTGTTATGGAAGAGATAAACCTTTACTATCATGAAAAGGAAAATGAAGAGTAATAATTTTCAATGATTCAACACATATTGGCTAGAAAGTACTGGAAAACACGCTATTTGAAACTCGCTCGACAAAGAGATCATATGGCGAATTTCAAACTCGGCCGACTGTTGTTCATTCTCCTATCTGTAATCGTCATTCATTCATTAGCAATGGTCTATTTCGAAAATATGTCTCTGGAAGATGCGCTGTGGCTGTCAATAACCACGGCGACCACAGTAGGATATGGCGACCTGTCAGCTGCGTCTTGGCAGGGACGTATTATTACCACGGTCTGTATGTATATTTTTGCAATTTCTTTGCTTGCTCAGTTAGCAGCAGAGTTTTTTGAATATCGAATTCAGATCCGCGATAACAAAAAGACAGGCAACTGGGTGTGGGAAAATATGAAAAACCATTTAGTCATTATCAATACTCCTGATCAGAATACCGATGTTTATATGGACCGTCTAATCGGACAGGTTCGTCTAACGCCAGGCATTGGAGACTTGCCGATTCAGATATTGACGAGGAAGTATCCCGACGGACTGCCCAACATAATCAGCAAACACCGAGTGGTCCATTACAACGGTGTTGCCGAAGATAATGAAAGCCTAAAAGCTGTTAATATTGACGAAGCAAAAATTATTGTAGTACTGGCCAAAAATTCTGGTAGCCCGCTGTCAGACAGCCTCACTTTTGACGTTTTGAGCCGCATTGGCGAAATCGGCACAAATGCCCTCATTGCAGTTGAGTGCGCGATTGACTCTAATAGAAGCCGGCTAAAAAAGGCGGGGGCTTCCGTACTTATTCGCCCGATAAGAGCTTATCCAGAATTACTTGTTCGATCAATCTCTGAACCGGGAACGGAAGCTGTAATGGAAAACTTGTTCACCCACGATGGTGACCATATGCATCGAGTGAATTTTCCGTTTAAGGCGTTAAAATGGCGAGATATTGTCCTTTTATGTGTTGAAAACGACTTCGGATTACCACTGGCTTACATTGACGAAACAGGCGTCTACAGCAATCCGCCTCCCGATCAGCGGTGTTCGGGTAACGCCATCATTTCCTTAGTACGGGAAGATCAGAATATCGAGGAGACGTCAGTCGCTCAAAGCCTCTCGGCATTAATGTAGGACAGCGTTACAGGTAAGATCGATTGATACGATGGGCATTAATGACCGGTTGTACTGCATGGTTGAAAACATCGACCCAATGTTTGCAGAGTTGCTGACCAGCACAGGCATTGATCTCCCCCACTGCTCGAATAATTGGACGTTTCTGGTGACTCACGTACGCTCTTTGATGGGTCAAGGCATCGAAGGTATCTGCAATGGCCAGAATCTTCGCCCCGTCACAAATTTCTTTATCTTGCAGACCAAAGGGATACCCTGACCCGTTAACAGCTTCATGATGCTGTAAGACAATTTCTTTAGCACAGGCCCATTTAGGCATATGTGCCAACAAATGCACACTACTTTGAACATGCGAGCGTAACAACATAATTTCACTATCAAGCAGAAAGCTTTCTTTATGCAATAGTTCAACGGGCATAAACGCCATACCAAAATCATGGACATATACAGCAACCGCTAACTGATGCTTATCGATTGGACTTCCTCCAAGCTTGTTGAGAAGAAGGACCATTTTAAGGATTCTGTCTCCCCTTCCCAGCCAGTACTGAGATCTCTTTTCAACAGGTTCCATCAAATCTCGGAAAAACTGTACGTCCTTATCATCCTCAAAACCGACGTGTTCCAAGAACGAGTCACTTTCTATTTTCTGCTTATCTGAAGCGTTTCTGTCAAGCGTAACAATAACAGCGGGGTCTAACATTCTGATCGCTTGAGCAACTAGTTCCTGCTGCTCAAAACCGCGACTTTGAGAGACATTATCAATTTTTTTGGAAAGCTCGTTTAACCAGGATTGATCGAATCGAACCAACCGCTTGCGACAAAATTCATCGACCATACGCCGTACACGGTCCAGTACCAGAAGCACTAAATCACTGATGATGGGTGAAAATTGCAAGACCTCTCTATCGAGTAACATCAATAGTTTTTCGGTAGAAGTAATGACTTGAGCCAACGGATAGAAACCAGCAACCAATAAATTGGCTTTAATCGTACCAACCGACTGGCGCAATGCGTGAACTAATTGATTATTTTCGGGATAGCGATCGAGCTCGAACAACATACTTTCGCTGATTCTATATTGTTCATTAGTGGTTTCTAACAAGTCACTAATGAAACCGGGATCGAGCCTGTCGCTCTGGAATACGTCCATTGCCTATTCAACTTTTCGGGTCTATTAGGATTGTAGAGGCACACCAGCGCCTCTAGCTGAAGCTTTTTGGGTTAAATCAACTATAAAAAGCAATAACCCAATCTGTATAGTCGGCAATTTGCTCAAATTATTGAGAGAAAAATTGTACGTGGCACTAAACGATACAGAAGGGAGCGAAGGAGGCGATATACCTTACGCGTCAAGATCCGGGATAAGCATGGATTCGATACGACCAATATTTTCCTTTATTCGTAATTTTTGCCTTTTTTGACGCTGCAAGTGCAATTGATCTATGTAGGGGTTTTCCAATAGATTACCGATCTCAGCATCCAGCTGGCGATGTAGGGTCTTCAGCGCAAACAGCTGCGCACTTAATGTTGGGGGTTCTAAAATTTCCATAACACCAAAAGTAAACTGTTAGCACTAAGAAAACAACCGCTTTCCCGTCTATCTCGAAATTCCCAGACATTTCCGACGTTATTACAAAGCTGCCGTCGATATTTGACTGTCGACAAAGCGTTTTATCGAGTTCTGAGCAGCCATATCCATAGAGGTGAATTCGAGACTACATATGACACCGTTTTCCGAATCATCAGTATTTATCACTCTCGCATAGATACTCGTTGTCTCCGACCCTAACAATTGCAAAGAGACATCAATTTTTATCTCCGAAAAAGACGTCAGCGGCATCGGACTTTGCATTAGAAGCCCGTTATAACTTATATCAACCACTTGCCCCTCAAGCAGTTCACTCTTCACCAACTTACCTTCCACCAGCTGGAAAAAACAAGGCATGTTCACACCAACACGCGGGCTTTTTCGTATTTCGCGGCGAGGTACCGTGACTGATCTGGGTTTTGACGTACTCAACAATTCATACAGACATACTGGGTGCTTCTTACCTTTCACTTGTACATAATTAGGCTCACCAACCAACACAAATGGCTTGGCTAGCTTGTAGGTATTCTCGCTAATCAATACTTGTCCGCGTAGGCTTTGCGCTTCGATTCGCGAGGCTAAGTTCACCTCATCGCCTATAACAGTGTATTCGCGATGATGATCGGAACCTAAAGCTCCAGCCATCACTTGCCCCGTATTAATCCCAATGCCCATAAATATCTCTGGCAAACCCAAAGATATATTTTGTTCGTTAAACTCTGACATCGACCGCTGCATTTCGACAGCACAGCAAACAGCTCGCTGCACATCGTCCGGACTCGAGCTAGGTGCGCCGAACAGCGCCATAATAGAGTCGCCCATTAGCTTGTCTATAGTACCTCCATGCCTGACGATGACATCAGTCATGCAGGTAAAATAGCGATTGAGCATATTCATTACCGTAATCGCAGAATAGGTTTCAGCGAGAGCGGTAAAACCTCTAATGTCGGATAATAGTATTGTGACGTGACGAGTAATAGGAATGCTATCTGCTTGCTTGTGATCACTAAGAATCGCTTCAATTTTGCTATCGAGACTTTTCTTCTCTTCTTCAGTCTCAAAACGAAATGGGATTGTTGCAAGTACCTCGGAACGGATTTTCTCCGCCAACGCTTTGAACTCTGTCGCATTAATAGACATCAATCACCTTCAATATTTACATGGCGGATCTGCTTGTAATCCAAGCAAAAAAGCACTTTATTATTTTTTGAAAAAGAAACCGAACTCATCTGTAAAGTCTATTTTCTTAAAAGCCGACTGTGAAAATAACAATAGAGATTAATGAAGGCAACATTTAGAAAATATCAAGCCACTTCCACAGGGGCACATGTTGTCACGCGGCACGGGTTCCAAAGCCAAAAACAACTGCTCTGCATCAACTTCATATTTAACATCATTCCACAGACTGCCAACGCAAGCATACGCTGCTAGCGCTTTCCAAAACAATTCGTAAGCTTCGGGAAGGTGCTCGTCGGTCAAAGCCATTCCTCCCTCGAAGGACAGTTGTTTCGCGTCCTCTAAATCAGCAAAGGTACTCGCCAGATTTAAAACTGTTTCGACATCTTCTGTCAAACTTGGAGCCTCGATGTCTTCAAGTGCTATGCACCATAGCTCTTCCAAATACATATGGCCCATCAACATACCTTCACACCATTGCGCCAATTCCTCCTGCCAACGATCAGAATAGTTGACACTAAAAGGCAGGAAACGATGCTGATTTGTTAATTGCGAAATATGTTCGGCAAGTGCGATAACCATTTTGTAAAATCGAGTTGCATCTTCTTCGTGATCAAATTGCGGTTCGTCATCGAGCCATATCAGATCAAACCATTCAGTCGGTCTTATTGACTCTGGCGCACAAGCGAGCGCAAATAGAAAGCCATAAAGCTGATAGTAACTCAGCACGGCATCGTCACGTTGTAATTGACTAATGGTATCTCGCAAGTCACGCTCGCTTTGTTTGTCAAAAGTAATGACGTTCGAACCCTCTAGATATTTTTCGATTTATTGCAGAATGCCCTATTTTATGCCTATCAATACTACTGCGCCAGTACAATGAAATCCATATTTCATATCGAATTCCATTTCCACGTGCTAGAGACCTGTCCACTTAGTATCTCGCTATTTAACGAAGTGTTAAAATAATCAATCCCGTTTCTTCAAAAACATTTCAAAAATCAAGATGCGGTTTGTAAAAACACGACCATTTCCGTGGACCAAACATAGGTCTTCTTTTGTGAAATTTTTCGGTACAAAAATCAAGTAAACAAAGCGGGGTTAGTACTCAGGAAATTTTCGACGGTATCGACTATGGTTTGCGTCTGTCGATCAATTTCAAAATTTAGTTTATCACCCATTTTTTTTTGTCCGTGGGTAGTGACTCTTAATGTTTCCGGTATATAACAAACTCTAAAAGTATTTTTTTCCTTATCGACATCGGCGACCGTTAAGCTGCAACCATTCAACCCAACGAAGCCTTTTGAGAATATGTACTTTATTTTTTCTGCTGGCGCTTCGTAGGTAACAAAACAATTATTTTCAGGCTGCTCAACTTTGACAACTCGCGCACAACCGTCAACATGTCCCGAAATAATATGACCACCTATCTCAACGCCTTGTTTGGCAGAACGTTCAATGTTTACCAACATCCCGGATTGGACATCACCCAAAGTTGTTACCGCCAGAGTTTCTTGCATGACATCAAAATTCACAAGCTGACCGAAAATTTTGCTCACTGTTAAACAAACACCGTCGACCGCTACACTAGCACCGATCTCCAAACCCTCGAGCATTCTGTCTGAAAATTCAAAATCCAAGGTATACAAACCTTGTTTCCGCTCGATATGTCTAATAGCAAAGGAGCCTTGTACAATACCTGTAAACATACTTTATCTCTTCATATATTATCTGCTAGCGTATTCTACTGTGTAGCGATCAGGAAATATAATAATAAAAAATCAATTTTTTGTCTTCACCAGGAAGTTACAAACCTCTGCAAGACCTGTAACCTAAGACTAAACTGAACAGATAGTTCACCAGTATCTTATACGATCTGTTGTTTTTTTCCGCTAAACAGAAATCACGGATAAAATTGTTCTCCATGAAAGCCCGATTAGAATCGACCATAGAAAGCCCGTGCGTTCGAAACTGTTGCCTCGATCAAAATGATGTGTGCCTAGGTTGCGGCCGCAACCTCGACGAAATTCTTGAATGGCATAGCGCCAGCCCTACCAGACAACTCAACATTATCGAATCAGCCGAACTAAGAAAAAGTGAAAGACCAAGCTAACAACCGTAGGCCCTTATACTGAAAATAATTACGCTTTTGGACCTTTTTGTGCCCTTTTCAAACTAGGCGTAGGGTCTTAATGTGGGCTATTCTATGCAGAGAAAGGCCAAATCACGCCCAAACTGCCCGATACAACTGCTCGATATCCATCGCTTCAGGCACTCTAGGGTTATTGTTCGGCGATCCGGAAGCTAAAGCCTGCTCTGCCATTGTTGATAATAATGAAAAATATTCATTTTCTTCAATTCCAAATACTTTAGGGCTTGGCACACCCAAATCACTATTAAGCGCGTACAAACCGTCAATCAGCAATTTTCCGGCCCTGTGTTCACCGTCTGATACATTGGCAAACCCCATCGCGCAGGCGCACTCGGCATAGCGCTTTGTAGCCCCAGACAGCGAGTACTCAGTCACAGCAGGCATTAACATTGCATTGCTCATACCATGTGGCACGTGAAAAAAAGCACCTATAGGGCGGCTCATGCCGTGAATCAATGTCACCGAAGAGTTAGAAAAAGCTATCCCACCTTGGGTAGCGGCCAACATCATCGTCTCGCGGATCTCGCTATTGTCGGGCTCGTTACATGCCGTTCTAATATTACGAGCAACAGCAGACATAGAAGCCAGCGCCACAGTATCGGTAAAAGAACTGGCTTTTTTGCTTACGTATGCCTCCATGGCATGACATAAGGTATCGATTCCGGTATCTGCCGTTAAGCGATAAGGCATCGTCATAGTCAGCTCGAAGTCCACTAATGCCGCAGACGGCATTAATCCAATACCCATACACAACATTTTTTCCTGGGTTTCACAATCGGTCACTATAGTAGCTCGGGTCGCTTCCGAGCCCGTTCCTGCGGTCGTTGGTATAGCGATTATCGGAACACTTTTCGGTACTGGATTTGGCACCTTATAATCGCGCATCAAACCGCCGTGCACGGCCAATACGGCGATAGCTTTTGCAGAATCAATTGAACTACCACCTCCCAACGCAACGACGCAGTCATAGTCACCTTCTTGCCATTTCGCCAGGCCCGCTGAGACGGAATCGGTAGTTGGGTCGGGCACACATTCTGAAAATACTCCAAAATTAATACTGGCATCTCGTAGCGATTGCGACACGCGATCGACATAACCACTTTGCAGCATAAAAGGATCGGTGATAAACAAGGGCTTAGACACCTTCAGTTCGGCAAGAACATCGGCCAATTGATTACTGGCTCCCGAGCCAATACGTATAATTTGAGGTAAGTAAATTGCAACTGTCACATTAAATCTCCGATGCGAGGTCGAATGCAGTGTTCGACCCCTTCAACTATTGGGCTCAAGAAATGGTGCTGGTTGCATGGATGATGCAACCGCACCTTATTTCTAGATATTCCTATTGCCACCACTAAAAATCATGTCTGTAAGCTAATACAGTGAGCAATAGCCAAGCGCAGTCGCGCCATGCAGATGGATTTTAGTAACAAGCCAAAGCGGCATCTACAGCAACGCCACTATTAATTTTAGCATCCATCGCCGTCAATACATTATTGAGAGCCGTTAAACACAATAAAACGTTTTTCTGACTACACGCATGTCCCATTAGACCAATACGCCAGGCTTTTCCCGCCAACGCTCCCAAACCAGCGCCAATTTCCAGGTCATATTGAGCCAACAAAGCGGTACGAACGGCGGCGTCATCGGCACCTTCTGGAATTGAAACGAGATTCAGCTGCGGTAAACGATCAGCCTCTGCCACTAACATGGTCAGTCCCATTGCTTCTAAACCAGCAACCAACGCTTTATGGTGTTGTTGATGACGTTGCCAGGCATTTTCCAGACCTTCATTTTTCAACATGATCAGTGATTCGTGCAACGCATACATAGCATTTACCGGAGCCGTGTGATGGTAAGTACGTTTAGCTTCACTACCCCAATACCCCATTACCAATTGCATATCCAGGAACCAGCTCTGAACTTTATGCTTACGGTTATTCATCACGTCCAACGCGCGCGGTCCAAATGTTACTGGTGAAATACCTGGCACGCAGGATAGACATTTTTGCGTGCCAGAATAAACGGCATCTGCACCCCAACCGTCGACATCGACATCAATTCCGCCGACAGACGTCACTGCATCGACAATACTCAAGGCACCGTTGACAGTGGCTATTTTACATAATTCAGCGGCATCACTGACGACGCCCGTAGAGGTTTCTGCATGAACAAAAGCCAAAATCTTAGCATCGGGGTGTTGTGCAAAAGCATCGCGAACTTTCTGCACGTCGATAGCCGTACCCCACTCATCTTGTACCATAACGGCTTCTGCACCGCAGCGCTCGACGTTCTCTTTCATACGCCCGCCAAAGACGCCATTCTGGCAGACGATAACTTTGTCTCCAGGTGATACCAAATTAACAAACGTGGCCTCCATACCGGCAGAACCTGGCGCCGAGATGGGCAAAGTCAATTTGTTGTCCGTTTTAAAGGCGTATTGTAATAATTCTTTAATTTCATCCATCAATCCAACAAACTCAGGATCGAGATGACCGATAGTTGGACGACCTAGAGCTTCCAGTACTCGTGGACTTACGTCTGATGGCCCGGGGCCCATTAAAGTACGCTGTGGTGGATAAAAGCTGGTCGCCATAATATATCTCCGATCAAATGGGCAAAAAGTGGATGGCGAACATTAGCAGCTTTTCGCAACTAGAAAAACCGCTATTGTAAAAACCGCGTATAATTGTGAAATTTTAGACCGGTAGTCAGAAACCATGAGTAAAAGCTACGCCTGTATTGGCCTCCAAAACCCTAAATCCCCCGAAAATGTGGGGTCAGTCATGCGCGCCGCGGGCTGCTACGGAGTCAATTCCGTTTTCTATACAGGCCGACGTTATGACATTGCCAAAACTTTCTATACAGATACCCAAAATTCTATCGACAAGTTGCCACTCATCGGCGTGGAAGATTTAAAAACTATTGTGCCAATTGGCTGTGTACCGATCGCAGTGGATCTTATTAAAGGCGCAAAACCACTACCTAGCTTTAAGCACCCTCCCCGCGCTTTCTATATTTTTGGACCGGAAGACGGTACGTTGAAGAAAGATATCACCCATTTTTGCAGTGAAACCATTTACGTTCCAACCGAAGGTTGTATGAATTTGGCGGCCACTGTTAATGTCATCCTTTACGACCGCCTAGCCAAAGGCGATGACTTCTCTTATCACCATAACGAGCTGCGACGAAAATCCTAACGTTGTGATACTGGAAAATAGAACACTTATTGCACGCACTTTTTGGTCACATAGGAATAAATTGAGGAGCAAAATCTGCTCACGGCTAAGACCGTTGTGTACTGAGCTAACTTCATCATGACGCACGACATTCTATGACAGGTAACCTATGACACCCTCTTCATACGATTACACGATTATTGGCGGCGGAATAATCGGTATTTCGACAGCTCTACAACTGAAACAGAAAAGACCTGACGCCTCTATTATCGTGCTAGAAAAGGAGCGAGCTCTAGCTTGCCATCAAACCGGCCACAATAGCGGCGTAATTCACGCGGGTGTCTATTACGCACCCGGCAGCCTAAAAGCCGATTTTTGTAAACGTGGCGCTCAGGCAACAATGAAATTCTGCGATGAGAATGCCATAGCGTACAAACAGTGCGGTAAATTAATCGTTGCCACAACACAGCTTGAGCTAAAGCGGATGCAAGAACTGGAGCAGCGCTGTATTCAAAACGGCATCGAATGTATATCAATGGGGGAAGCCGCTCTCCGAGAAAAGGAGCCCAACATAAATGGTCTCGGTGCTCTTGAGATCCCCCAAAGCGGCATTGTAGATTATAGGGAAATAACCCGATGTCTCGCTCGCCACTTCGTCGATGCCGGCGGCGTGATCGCTTTAAATAGCGAAGTAAGCTCTGTGACTGAGCATGACCAATACATAGAAATCACGTCATCACAGCAAGTCATTCGCTCAAAATTTTTGATTTCTTGTACCGGCTTAATGGCGGACAGACTGTGTAAGATGCTGGGTATTCCTATCGATTTTGCAATTGTTCCTTTTCGTGGTGAGTACTATCGCTTACCCACCAATAAGCAGGAAATAGTAAAGCAATTAATATATCCCGTTCCCGACCCCGCTATGCCCTTTTTAGGTGTGCATCTGACGTTGATGATCGACGGAAGTATCACTATCGGCCCTAACGCCGTTGTCGGCTGGAAACGCGAAGGTTACGATCGGTTCAATTTCAATGTGAAGGATACGCTAGAGATGCTATCTTTTTCAGGGTTCTGGAAGATGGCGGCAAAAAACATCGGCTCTGGACTGAATGAACTAAAAAACAGTCTACATGTGGCCGGCTATTTGAAACTAGCTCAAAAATACTGCCCAACTTTAATACTCGCTGATTTACTACCGTATCCAGCAGGCGTTAGAGCGCAAGCTGTTATGCGAGACGGCTCATTAGTTCAGGACTTTTTATTTGCCGAATCCAATCGCAGTTTACACGTTTGCAATGCGCCATCACCGGCAGCAACTTCTGCGTTCCCTATCGGAGAGTACATCGTAGGAAAAACCTTAGAGAAAATGAGCGCGACTGCTAAATGACTATTTTGAGTTGGCAATGAACTGTATTGCGTTAAACCTAAATGACCCAGGTACGACAGAATACAGTTTTAAGACACCGTTAAGAATATGTGCACCCAAAATGCTCACCAACGCACTATCGTAAAACACCGGCAAAATTTGTTCTCGCACCTTTAGTGGGCGGATTTTATACCACGAACTAATTTGGCTCATTAAGCCCGCCACCGGCCCCCATTTTTGCACTGATATCGTCCTTTTTCTTTCTATCACCCCGCGGATATGTTCCCTATTTTTTTCAATCGAAAATGTGACTCTTGGCATAAGCGTTGCATTTGGAACCCCTATAGAAAGAAATTTCTCCACTCTTACTCAACAATATTGGAGGCTAAGTGCCGATTTCGATTCGCGTGAGAACAAACGAAAAATATCCAATGGCGGCCCAAATGCAGAGCAAGGAATTACCATGACAGCCAAACACTCAGTTTCAAACCCTTCACAAATGGGACCTTTAGTCACATTGAAGATTTCTAAACTGGTTACCAGTACGGTAAAAAAATTGCTTATTCCGTTGACGGGGATTTTGGTATTCCTCTTAATTTGGTCTGCCGGTGCAAAAAACATAAACACATCATTGGGCGTTTTTCCTGGACCAAGCTCTGTCTACAGTCAGTTCCAATCGCTGTACATTGAACACTCGGAAGAGCGCATAAAAGCCCAATTATTTTATCAACGTCAAGAAAAGCGCAATAACAAGCGGAAAATGGAAGACGCTTCTTTTGAAGGAAAGATTCGTAACTACACGGGGAAAGAGACCTTCCTTGATCAAATTTTCACAAGTCTAATTACCGTTTCCTGCGGCTTTATTGTCGCTGCGATCTTGGCCATTCCTTTAGGTATATCTCTTGGCTTGAGTAAAACACTGAGCTCCGCACTCAACCCTGTAATTCAAATTTTTAAGCCCGTTTCTCCTTTGGCATGGCTGCCTCTCGTAACCATGGTTGTTAGTGCTTTATATGTCTCACCCGACCCGATGATCGCCAAGTCTTTCCTCAACTCAATGATAACGGTCACGCTGTGCTGCCTGTGGCCAATGGTCATCAATACATCTGTCGGTGTTGCTTCCATTGAGCAAGATCTCATAAACGTTAGTCGAGTTTTACGCTTGTCTCCTGTTACACATGTTCGAAAAGTGGTACTACCTTCCTCTATTCCAATGATATTTACAGGTATGCGCATGTCTTTAGGTATCGCCTGGATGGTACTAATTGCCGCAGAAATGCTCGCGCAAAGCCCGGGGCTAGGAAAATTTGTGTGGGACGAATTTCAAAATGGAAGCTCGGATTCACTGAGTCGTATTATGGCAGCGGTAGTTGTTATCGGCTTTATCGGTTTTTTGTTAGACCGTGGCATGTTGCAACTCCAAAGAATGGCATCGTGGGACAAGTCTTCAGCGACGGTCTAAATTATTTTTTTATCCGAGAGACAATTAACTATGAATTCAACCCTCGACATCAGCGATGTACACATGGATTTCCCGACCCCCGATGGTGTTTTTACGGCGCTAACGGGCGTTAATTTAAAGCTGGCTAAAGGGGAATTTGTTTCCCTAATTGGTCATTCTGGCTGTGGTAAATCTACTGTTCTAAACATTGTTGCAGGATTACTTCAGGCGACTAAGGGTGGCGTTATCCTGCAAGGTAAAGAAGTTCGCGAGCCCGGTCCAGAAAGAGCGGTTGTATTCCAGAACCATTCTCTACTCCCCTGGCTCACCGCTTATGAAAACGTAGAGCTAGCTGTGAGTCAGGTGTTTGGAAGATCCCCGCACCATCCGAAAAAGACAAAAGCAGAAACCAAAGAATGGATTGAACATAACTTGCGTCTGGTTCATATGGATCATGCGATGCATAAAAAACCTGATGAACTTTCTGGCGGCATGAAGCAGCGAGTCGGCATTGCCAGAGCGCTCTCAATGGAACCGGAGATACTGTTAATGGACGAGCCGTTTGGTGCACTTGACGCACTGACAAGAGCACACATGCAAGATTCATTAATGGAAATACAAAATGAACTCAAAAATACTGTCATGATGATTACGCACGATGTAGATGAAGCCGTTTTACTATCGGACAGAATCGTCATGATGACAAACGGTCCTTCCGCTACGGTCGGCGAAATTCTCGATGTTTCTTTAGAGCGGCCCCGAGATCGCCTAGCTTTGGCCAGTGACCCCGAATACAATCGTCTACGATCGGAAGTTCTCAGGTTCCTTTATGAAAAACAACGAAAAGTCGAACCGCTAGCAAAGAAAGTTGCTGCTACAACGTCTAAAGCTGATCAAGATCAGGAACCTTCAAGGTTGTCAGAGTCGGCGTAATACACAGTAACGAGCACGTTTAGCTATGTTCTTTTTGTTCTAAGAATGGCTGTTGATCTCCGGCACAATAGCAACAAGGTTCGACATTGGTGCGCACAAGATACGCTCGTTAAATCACGGACTATCGGGAGAACTCAGATACAAAATTAGATCTATGGCTATTTCTGAAAATGTGTCCGATACATCCGCAATTTCATCATCGAGTGCGATGAAGACCACTGTCGATCATCAACATCATCTCTGGGTTATTCGTAGTGAAGATGACGAGACATTCGTGGCTCAAGAACATACGTCTCTTTTTTGTCATGCTCTTCACTTCACCGACAACTTTAATGCGCCAACCAGCCGGAGCTAGTGCTCATTCCCAAAAAAGGAGATCTCCAAATCACTACGATTTTGAATTTTGGGCCACGTTTATTTTAGAATAATTTCCTAAATGACCCATCTCCCTCCCCGTATTGATCCAGCTCACCCGTTGCCAAATTGAAGTACCAGCCGTGAAGATGTAATAGATTTTTCTCTATGCGGTCAGCCACTCCCGGATACTCCTTTATATTATCTAAGGACGCCACCAACGCTTTTCGGCTACAAGCACAAGACTGCTCATCAAGATTCTCGTGTGGTATTTCCTTCAAAACTTGTCTTGCAGCAGGTTCTGCAACCGCCGTCCATTTGTCTAAGGACAACACCGGATCACTACCGTCAATTAATCTTGTTAGTAAGCTACGGATGCCAGCACACCGCGAGTGACCCATAATAATGATATTTTCGACGCTCAGATAGCTGACTGCAAATTCAATAGCTGCCTGCGTTTCCTGAAAGGGCTGTTGTTTCTTATACGGCGGGACCAGGTTCGCCATATTTCGAATGACCATTAGGTCCCCCGCCTGCGAATTAGTAATTATTGCAGGGTCAACTCTCGAATCACAACAAGCGATCATCAGAATTTTGGAATGAGGCCCATATTCTGCTAATTCTCCGTATCTACCGGTATGATCTTCAGTGTACTTCTCGTGATACGATTTGAATCCCGCTATCAGAGCATTAATATCTTTCAAGTCTTGGATCTCCTTGTCTAAGGCTAAACTCACAAAGCCACCGACGGCGCTCTGCGTGTAAACTATTTTTCCTACTGCCGGACTACAGCTATCGGTAACAACTTTTTTATCTAACAGTCTCCCCGTTTTATCTAAGTCATGTAGTAGAAGATCACTGTGGCAACCGACAGTAAAATCCACGGTAAATGCGTGGTCGACATCTTTCGTTTCACATACTAAAAATACACGAACAATCGCTTTTTAGTCGCTTGACTCTCGCTTCGCAAACTAAGGTTTAAACGCGTTCTAACTTAGAACCTTTTCGCCTTATCCATATCAATATCAATATTCACGCCAAGTTTCAAACGAAGTTAAAAGTGGCTCTCTGAATAGCGAAAAGTAATGAAGCAATAGATTTTTTCCCGCGATCGAATCCCAACCGACGTCCAGTGACCGTCGCCGCTTCAAAACTAGAACCAAAACCATGCACAAATTTAGACTTACGCACTTGAATGACTCACAATGTAATCTCGTAGCTCGAACGAATTCGCGATACGTCATTTTCCTGGAAAATCGAGGTATCGATGTCCGTAGTTATTTATCCGATTCGACATGTGAGCAGTTGAAACAATACATACTTATACCTAAAATCCTCCCGTGAATCGAGAACCACCGCAAATCCGTAGGGATGATAGCTCGCGGTTTTAAACATCTGAACATTGGATATTTATGAAGCTTAAAAAAGCAATTAGCACACTGTATTTCAGTAGAGAGCCGAGAGCGCTAAGATTTCAATTTGCCCTGTTGTCCTTTGACATTGTAACAATCGTTTTTTTTATTGTGTCATCCTTAATGGAACCGTCAAAAACGATTTTTATTATCGACTACTTCCTCGCTTTCGTTTTGACCGGTGATTTCCTTGCACGTATGTATGTTTCTCCGAAGCCGCTGAAATTTGCGCGTGAATTCAGCTCTATCACCGATCTCATAGTCATCTTCTCTCTCGTCTCGTCGGCACTTATAGAAAATCTGGGATTTCTCAGAGTCGTGAGAATGTTGCGGCTAATACGTTCTTATCATATGGCTAGAGAGCTACGAAACTCCTTTACTTTTTTCAAACAGAACGAGGAAATTATCCATTCCACGATAAACCTCAGTGTTTTTATTTTCATAATCACCGCTATCATCTACGTCCTGGAGGTAGACAAAAATGACAGTATTAACAATTATCTCGATGCACTGTATTTTACGGTAGCGACTCTAACGACCACCGGGTTCGGTGACATCACTCTTTCCGATACCCTAGGACGATTAATCGCAGTGATAATCATGGTTTTTGGGGTCGGTCTCTTTTTGCGTTTGGTGCAAACTATTTTTCGTCCCAACAAAGTGTCTTACCGTTGCACCACCTGCGGATTAACACGCCATGAGGGTGACGCAGTACATTGTAAACACTGTGGAAATCAACTGAATATTCCTACCGAGGGCGACTGGTCTTAGATGGAGCACGATTCAATGAATCTGGTAGAGAGACCATTCAATAAGCGAACGCACTACATACCTAGTTGCTAGACTACAATAGGCACTAGAGTTTTTCGGCCACTCGTGCCGATAAGCATCTAAGCATGGGAGTCACTAAATGCTAAATATGGATTTTGGAAAACGTGTGGTACTCGATACCCAGCAACTTGAATGGGTGGCCAGCCCGAGAGCAGGTGTTTGGCGCAAGCCCTTAGCTCGGGAAGAAGCTGAGCAAGGCCATGCAACAAGCATTGTGAAATACGAGCCCAATTCCAGCTTTTCAGCTCATGATCACCCTAAGGGAGAAGAGATTTTAGTTCTCAAAGGCGTTTTCTCGGACGAAACAGGCGACTATCACGCTGGGAGTTACTTCAGAAACCCCGAGGGTTTCCGGCATGCTCCGTTTAGCAAAGAAGGTTGTATTTTATTGGTAAAGCTTCATCAGTTTCAAAAAAATGACGATAAAAAAGTGTGTATCGACACTCATTATGCTGACTGGCTACCAGGTAAAGGCAAGCAACGCGTGCTACCTCTTCACCAGCATCAGGCGGAATCCGTAGCGCTTATCCTCTTACCCGCGGGTGAACATCTGACAACACAGTCCCATAACGGCGGCGGAGAAATCTATGTCATTAGCGGAGAGCTTATCGACGACTTGGGTCGCTATCCGGCAGGGAGCTGGATTCGAAACCCAGATATGAGCCATCATAATCCTCACGTTGAGCGAGAAACTTTAATCTATGTAAAAACAGGGCATTTGCATATCTAGCCCATCGCCATCTTCATCAATGTGTGGCCCTCCGACCTACCCATAAAAAGAAATCTAAATTTTTGTTTCGATATTCAGCTGCCCAGCAAGACCAGCGTTGCGATGCTTTGCACTTTCTATGTATTCCAAATCTGTAATCATCGCGAACATCGCCTTTTTGCTGGGATACATGACAATCGCTACCATATCCCACAACTCTTCTACCTCCCCGAGCATTAACCTACTCACCTGCCCTGAAAAGACGCCCTTTCCACCAACCTTTTCAATATGCGCTTGAACTTCGGCACCGTATATTGCGTAGGCTTGGGCACCACTGAGCTCAGTGTCGCGGCCGTCTTCATAGTCGGCTTTTTCTTTGAATTTGAGTAAATTCACCATGTGGATAGGCGTGTCTTCACCCTCCTCCAAAAAAGACGCGATTTGTTCTTCACTCGGTGTGACTCTATTTTCTACTTTCAATGCGATCTCCTTGCACTGCTTGTTAACCGATGACATTGCCTCGGGTCAGAAACATTTTGGCCCTGTAGTATTGAAGTGATTATCCAGAGGGCGCAATCAGGATAAGCTTTCGGACTAACTGTTTTACACTTTTTTAAAACTCTTTTCTTTAACTCTCTATCTCAACCTTAAACTTCAGCCAAATTACCCTTGGATTCCAGCCAAACTTTCCTGTCGGCAGACCTCTTTTTCGCTAACAACATATCTAACATCTGGTTAGTATCATCGCCTTCTTGAATAGTTAAGCGAACCAACCTTCGCGTATCCCCGCACATGACCGTTTCTCGTAACTGCAAAGGATTCATTTCTCCGAGTCCCTTAAAGCGCTGTACGCCGACTTTTCCTTTCTTCTTCTCAGCTTCAATTCGATCGAGAATACCTTGTTTTTCAGAATCATCTAATGCATAAAACACTTCTTTGCCGACATCGATACGATACAAAGGTGGCATTGCAACGTAGACATGACCAGCGGCCACCAAGGGACCAAAATGACGAACAAACAGAGCACTTATTAAGGTGGCAATATGTAATCCGTCGGAATCAGCATCGGCCAGTATGCAAACTTTGTGATAACGCAGACCCGATAAATCGTCAGACGCTGGGTCGACACCAATGGCCACCGCTATATTGTGCACCTCTTCGGAGGCAAGAATTTCCTGTGAATCGATCTCCCAGGTATTAAGGATTTTTCCTCTCAACGGCAAAATGGCTTGAAACTCTCTATCTCGACCCTGTTTAGCCGACCCCCCAGCTGAATCGCCCTCTACCAAAAACAGCTCGCCCCGCTGAGCGTCATCACTCGAACAATCAGACAGTTTCCCAGGTAAAGCAGGACCCGTAGTAATCTTTTTCCGAGCCACTTTTTTGGATTTTTTTAAGCGAGTCTGCGCATTGTAAATACACATTTCGGCGATTTTTTCTGCATCTTCCGTGTGATGGTTAAGCCACAGCGCAAAGGCGTCTTTAGCAACACCCGAAACAAAAGCCGCTGCCTCCCTAGAGCTCAAACGCTCTTTCGTTTGACCAGAAAACTGCGGATCCTGTAGCTTTGAAGACAATACGTAACAACATTTATCCCAAACGTCGTCTGGCGATAATTTGACCCCCCTCGGCAATAGATTACGAAATTCACAAAACTCGCGTACGGCCTCCAGAAGCCCTGTGCGCAAGCCGTTGACGTGCGTGCCACCTTGCGCTGTGGGAATCAAATTCACATACGATTCGGTGGTCAGTTCACCCCCCTCAGGCAGCCATTGCAAGGCCCAATCAACCGCCGCAGTACTTCCAGCAAAGCTACCAACGAAGGGTTCCTGAGGAATCACTTCCCAGGCCTGTGTACTACTCGAGAGGTAGTCTTTCAAACCATCTTCGTAAAACCATTCTTCTTTTTCTCCCGTTGCGTCATCTAGAAACGTGACTCGCAAACCGGGACAGAGTACCGCTTTCGCTCTTAGTACATGCTTCAGCCGCAGCACTGAAAATTTGGCTGAGTCGAAATAGCTGGCGTCGGGCCAAAAACGTATCTCCGTTCCGGTATTTCGCTTACCACAGGTATCGATAACAGTGAGATTGGTGGCTTTTTCGCCACCATTAAATGTCATCTGATGTACTTCGCCGCCACGACGAATAGTGACTGTTAACGCTGTTGAAAGTGCATTGACAACGGACACACCAACGCCGTGTAGACCGCCAGAAAA
This sequence comes from Oceanicoccus sp., assembly GCA_047623245.1. Classification (GTDB taxonomy): domain Bacteria; phylum Pseudomonadota; class Gammaproteobacteria; order Pseudomonadales; family Dasaniaceae; genus Oceanicoccus. The sequence goes on from JBLHNZ010000005.1 coordinate 24,104, forward strand.
CTCGTAGTTATCGTTTGAGAATTTGCCTCCCGCATGCAGGGTACACATGATAACTTCTACGCCCGGTAGCCCCTCGCCAGGATGGATATCAACCGGCATACCACGACCATCGTCTATACAGCTTAAAGATCCGTCTTTATATGCAACAACGTCAATCTGGGTGGCATGGCCTGCCAAAGCCTCATCCACGCTGTTGTCGATGATTTCCTGTGCTAAATGATTGGGGCGAGTTGTATCGGTGTACATTCCCGGTCGTTTCCGCACAGGATCGAGGCCAGTGAGAACTTCAATTGAATCGGCGTTATAGTCTGTCATTAAAATGGTCTTTTAATTGTGATGAAAAGGCGGTTTTAGTGTAAGCCTGAGCATACACTTTCCATTGCAGCGGGAAAAGATAACTTAACGACTAACTAGTGTCCATCCAGAAACTCGTCTTTGCGAGCGAAGCGCGGCAATCTCATCGTGTAGAGCATACATCATTACCTGAATTGGAGCGGCCTACAGGAGATTGCCGCGCTACCGCTCGCAATGACATCGTTTAAAACGCCTATTTCTGGATGGGCACTAACTAGCAAGAAGTTGTTATAGAGAACGCACACCATTGCTAAAGATCGACGCCTAGTAACCTTTAGAATCATTCACATCAATATTAACAGTAAAATCAAAAGCCCTGGAAACCCCTGTTTCTATAGTTCCATCGGGCGACAACTCCAACCAGCGATAACCCGGCGGCAGTAGGTCAAGTTTAAACTCGGGGCTGTTGGGCGCAAACTGAATACAACTGGAGGGGCTTGCCATGAAACGAACGCCGTTGCGTTGCTGATCAATAACTTGATGAATATGTCCCCACAAAACCCCGCGAACATGTTCAAAGGAATCCAACACTTCAAAGAATTGATCTGCATTTGACACTTTCTGAGTATCCAACCAATCGCACCCAATGTTAATCGGATGATGGTGCAAGCAAATCAATACGTGGCTACCTTCACTTTGTTCCAAATTTTTTCTTAACAATTGCAGTTGATCGTCGGAAAATCGGCCCCCCACTTCTCCTTTAGCCGACGAATCGAGCATTAGTATTTTCCAAGAAGACACATCTGCCTCTGTACCTAACTCTTCTCCCTCACCAATCACTTTACGCATCGACTCATTTGAATCGTGATTGCCGGGTAGCCACAGGGTATGGTCTGCTACAGCAGCAGTCAGAGAACGAAAACGCTGGTAGGAAGCCGCGGAGCCACAGTTAGAAATATCGCCCGTTGCAAGCAATAGATCGACGTCACAATGCTCCTCAGTAATCAACTTGATGACCGCCTGAAGACTCTCATCGGTATTAAGACCAAGTAGCAGACCATCGACTTGCTCTTCAAGATGCGAGTCGGTAATTTGAATTAGCTTTATAGCCAGGGGATTGAGCGGTTCTATTCTCAAGTGAAGCCTTCCGATAATTCATGTTTAGGTGCTGTTCAGTGTTTTATTGGGAATCATGACAAATTCGTTTACAGAGATTTTCTCATTGACTCAAAAACGTTGACAATAGCACATTAAGCGAAGGTGCAATTCACGCTTTGGATAAGGCACTGCTAAGTTTTCTGTGGCGATGTCGCGACCTGTTTCAGATTCGTTCCGCGACTAACAATAGACACTATTGGTAGAGCCTTCCAAGACATGTCCATACAGGAGACAATGGCTTAACCATTCACCCAAGAACATATTCAATTGCGACTTTTCATTACTCTGATACATCTGGGTATTAGGGTAGTCGTACTTCACTTGCAATTGCTCGTGGTTGTCAAAGCTAATCACTTCGGCCATTTTTGCATCGTGATAGATACGCAAAGAGAATGTTGGAGGCTTTATCCAGCTATCAAAGGTAGCTCGTGGCGAACCCGATTCTGCCGAGTCGAGAGGGTCTGGATCGTCTTCATTGAGAGGACTTAGCAGCGGCCGCTGACTGATATCCACCATTGTTGTGTATTTACAGCACTCTTTGATTTCCAAACGAAATTGGATGGGAGCACTACCGGCAAGTTCAACGCCAAATTCCCTAATATTGATTTGTGACATATCCGGCAACAATTTCATAATACGCAGGTAATTAGCTTCGCATTCAGCCATTAAACCGGCCAAATCAATACTGTATTGCTTTTTCCTCATTAAACGTAACCTATTTGTTCCAAAATTTTCCAAGTATTAAAGTCTAGCAGCATTATGCGGCGAAAGTGACACCGTCCTAACAAAAATTAATGTCATTTCGTCGCGCTTTAATAGGGCTTTGTACAGTTGTTTGCTACAATTTGCCGCAGTAAGCCCTCCTGATATATCTTTTTGAGCTTAAGGACAATTCATGAAACCCATATTACGCCCAATCATTGCCAGTTTTCTACTCCTTGCTGGCAGTACTGTTAGTTACGGTGAAACGTTGTCAGAGATTTATGAACTGGCAATTAAGAACGACGCTACCTTAAAAGTTGCAGAGGCGACCTATCGCTCCGATCTCGAGTTTGAAAAGCAAGCGCTGTCGACAATTCTACCGCAAATAGAGGCCAGTGCCAGCTACGGTGAACAAGATGCCGACAAATTGGGGTTTAATAACGAAACGCTGACAAATGCAGAAACAACTCGAGAGTCAGACCGAACGGTCTACAGTATTAGTCTTACCCAGAATATCTTTAACCTGTCGGCGTGGTTTGGCTTTAAGCAAGGCAAAGCCATTACCCTCCAAGCTGAGGCACAACTCGCTTCGGACCAGCAAGCGCTGATTGTCCGAGTCGCACAGGCGTATTTTGATGTGTTGAGTGCACGGGATAATCTGGAGGCGTCAAAGGCCGAAGAACGTGCCACCAAACGTCAGTTGGAACAAACTCAGCAACGCTTTGATGTGGGGCTAATTGCAATTACCGACGTCCATGAGGCTCGAGCTGTATTCGACAATACTGTGGTGCAGCGTCTTACCGATGAAGGTAACCTCGGTACCGCATATGAAGCCATATCCGTGTTAACCGGTCGGGAACATGCGAATTTTTGGCAATTGAACGAAGATTTTCCGGTGGTTGATCCGGATCCGCTGTCGAGAGGTGAATGGGTTGAATTCGCTCTAAAACACAACTACGCGCTGAAAGCTTCACTCCATGCGGTAGAAGCGTCACACCAAAATGCGCGCGCGCGCAAAATGCAGCACGCGCCGACGATAACCGGCTCCTATCAATATACAGACACCGAAACTAACACCGATCTTACCAATGTAGCCGATGGCAATCTGGATTCTCAAGAAGAAGGTCCGTCATGGAGTGTTGAGTTGCGGGTGCCGCTATTTTCAGGAGGCATGGTAAGTTCACAACGGCGACAAGCCTACGAACAATACAATAGCGCTCTGCAGAACAAAATTCTTACCCAGCGAAATGTTGTTAATGGTACGCGCGCCAGTCACATCACCGTTGTCACGGATGTACAGCGAGTCAAAGCCCGATCTCAAGCCATCGTTTCAACCACCAGCGCACTCGATGCAACGCAAGCGGGTTATGAGGTTGGCACGAGAAATATTGTCGATGTATTACAGGCACAACGCTCGCTATACAGTTCGATTCGCGACTATGCGAATTCTCGCTACGGTTATATTGTGAACATGTTAATTCTAAAGCAGCGCGCTGGTATT